>JANYFQ010000500.1 GCA_025362615.1 Hymenobacter sp.
CCACCGCGCGTCGGAGACGCGAAGCCAGTGAGCACGCGTTAAAAACGCGCGCCAGCCGACTTTCTAAACAGCTTCTATATTTGTGATGGCTTCGGCACATAATTTTTGAAGCCCTACCAACAGCATGACACACCAAGAGGGTATAGCACGTTGCCTTTCCGCAATTTTGTCTTTGGATGCCGAAACGCTATCTAAATTCCGACGTGGAAACCCGTTTGACAAACTTGTGCGAAGTTTTGATGAGTACAATTCCGAAGGCAAAGGATTATACCAAAACCCGCGGGCCCGCAACCACTACAAATGGTCGGTGGCGGCTTTGGCAGCGTACGAAAGCGGAGTGAAAATAAAGGCTTTGTATGCAGAACATTGCATACCAGTTGCATTGACAATCCAAAAGTTACTGACCGCGTCACAAAAAGACACGGCTTTTATTCTGGCAATTCTGCAAGAAAACGAAGTCGTGATTATTACCAAAGAGGAGCAGAACAAAATAGATGCCGCAGTGCATAAAGGCGGCTTAGGGCTACGTAATAAGATGCCGGAAGGCGGAGTTGCTTGCAGCAGGTTGGAAGCTGCTGGCATCAAAATAGCTCCCGAAACATTGGGGAATACGTTGCTTGTCAAGTAGTAAGCTCAGGCCAAAACGCCACTCAGCAATTGCCTGTCATCGTGCGAGCAACATGGCTGAAATAAGGCATCTGGTACTTTCCTGCAAAGTCAGCAATCTTCCCCCGCAACACGCTTTGCTCCGCAGCAGCCGCGCCGCCCGCCACCAACTGCAACTCCGCCAGCAACCCGTACACCTCGTAGTAATCCCAGAGCCAGCGGTTGGCCGGCACGTCCGGCGAGAGGGCTATGGCCGCGAAGGCGGCGCGGGCCGCTTCGGGTTGGCCGCTGCCCAGCAGGGCTACGGCCTCGAACACGCCCAGCAGTTCGTGGTAAACGTTGTGCGGCGGGTGGTACTGCACTTGGTGCAGTTGCTGCCGGGTGCGGGCCACCCACTCGGCCAAAGGCCGGTGTTCGCCCAGCAGGAACAGGGCCTCGCACACCAGGAAATGAAAGCCGGCCGGGAAGTAGTTGTAGCTGGCCGGCAGGTCGCGGCTGGCGGCCACGTTCGGCGGCTGCGGATGCATTTGCCCCAACGCTTCGAGCAGGGCGGGCCGGTCGGCGGCCGGGGTGGCGGTGAGGGCCGCGAAGGCCCACCGCCCGTGGGCAAACGCCGGGGTGGCGGCCCGTGGCGGGTGCCGTTGCAGCACGAGCCACTGCGCCTGGGCCGCCGCTGCGTCGTTGGCCAGGAACGCCTGTAGGTACAGCATCCCGGCGGCGAAAATAACGTCGTCGGTGTGGCCCGCCGGTTCGATTCGCACCATGTAGGCGGCCAGCAACTGGCCGTAGTAGCCGTTCAGGTAGGCCAAATCCACGTAGGCTTTCACGAAGTCGTCGTTGCCGGGGCGCTGGTACACGAGCAGGTTCCGCAGGTCGTCGGGTACTTGGGGGGTGTGCCGCAGTTCCTGCAAAATCCGGTGGCCCTGGCGCAGACGGTCGGCCCACGTGGCACCGGTGAGGGCGCGGGTGGGCGCTTCTTGCGTGGCGGCCCGGAACGCGGCGAAGCCCCCGCCGTGGCCCGCGTAGCGGGCCAGCGCATTCAGCAGGGGTTCGCCGGGGTTGGGGGTCGGGTTTTTGGCGTGAAACAGCCGCAGGATGGTTCCCTTGACGAGCGGCTGCTCTCGCTTGGCGGGCGGCTCGTTCGCCAACACCACGGCCAGGGCGTAGAGGGTCGGCCACTCGTCGGGGTTGTTCCGAATTATGGGGGTGGGGTGCTTGGCCCGGCAAGCCCGGATGAGGGCTTCCAGCAGCGCCTCGCGCTCAACTTCGGTGATTTTCATGGGGCCGGGCGGGCGTTGCGGACGTGGCAGGGCGCAAGCCCAAGCGCAAAGCTAACCGCATCGGTAGCGCCGTTGCAAGTGGTGGTGGGCAGGGTGAAAAATGATGATTGAAAACGGGGGAAAATGATACGCCCTTTCCGACGAAAGAAGGCACTGAACGGCCCCCCAGAACGTCTTACAAGTATACCAGCAACGGCACTGCTACCAGCCGCCGCCGGTACGCTGCCAGAAGTGCGGCCTCAGTTTCACGCACCTGTTTTACCACGAACCAGCCATGCTTTCCCTGTTGCGCCTTTTGGTCAAGCTCGCCTGTATCGGCTTGGTCCTCGCCTTCGTGTCTTCCATTGGCATGGCTTGGCTATTTGCAAACCCACATATCAAGTCTGTTTCGCATATTTTTCACCTTAAACCCGCCGCAAAATGAGTCAAGTTCTCACCATGCCCGTCAAAAAGGAATCCGCCGCATTTATTTACGAGTTTAACGTATATTCCATTCAACAAAACCGGTTGCTGCTGAAACAATTAAGCGACGGAAGGCCGACTACCTTGCCTTTCGTGAAGCAGGCGGTGGCCACATGAGCCGTTTGTACCGGTTGCAATTCCCCGACGGGCTGTTGCTGGACCCCAACAAGGGTGTTGCCACCCAATTGAACAAGCTCGGGGTCGTGCTGCCCGGCAGCGCCCAAATACGGCTCGCAAGGTATATGAACAAGACCAAAGCAGCCCTTGGCGCTGAATTCAACAAGCCACAGTTGTTCTACCTGCTTGAGGAGTACGTTGAGCTGCCACACAAACCGAAACCGTTAAAAAACAGAATGTCGCAGATGTATTTCAGTCTGGCTGATGTGCTTCGACTTAGACAGATTTAAACTCATAACCAAACAGCCATGTCCCGCATCTTCGGCAGCCTCTTCATCACGGCCATCCTCTTCCGCGACGCTTTCCTGCACCACAAGCCCTTCTCGTACCTGCTGCTGTTGGGGGTGTTCCTATTTTTCTGCTTCATCGGCGACATCATCCACTCCATCATCGAGTGGCTGCGGTAGGCCCGTTCCCAACCCCCCTTGCATGGCCACTCCCTACGAAATAGTTGCCCGCGAACTCCGCACCCGGCTGCCGGGCACCCACCTCGCGCCCGACCCCAGCCAGCGGGAGCGTTGGTACCACAGCGGCCCCCCGATAGACTACGCGCTCCTGCACCGCACCTGCCCCGGTGGCTACGAATTTTACTACCCCGCGCACCTCACGCGGCCCGGCCACCCGCCCCTTACCCTGCACATCGCTACCGGTTCCGAGGCCGTCGGTGCCTTCACCCGCCCCGGCAGCGAACTACGCCAGCGCCTTGCCCACTACGGCTACTGGCGCATCGAGTGCCCGCCCGACCCAACTACCACCGACTTTTGGCTGCTGCTGCTCCTGCTCCCCGACCAAGCGCTGAAGTGCTTGCTGCTGCCCGCCGCCAAGCTGGCGAAGCTGCTCGCCCGCGCCCACGACCCCGAAAAATTCAGCTTGCTCGTGGCCAAGGCGGGCTTCAGCTTCGCCAGCCAGCCCCTCACGGCCGCCAACCGCCTGGCGGTGCTTCAAGATGCCGCGTTGCTCGACACGCCGGAACGCGACGACCTGAAAATGGACGCGCACCTCGACAACTGGAGCCAGTTGCTCGACTAAATGCCCCCATTGTTTAGCAAGTTTCCATCCCATCCTCATTCTTTTTGCCTTGCCACTGAAGTAGCCGCGCTCTCCTCTTTTCCCGACAGGTAAACTTTCTTCCGGCACCACCGACGGCGCTGGAGTTCCCGATTGGGCCGGGCGACCAGTGCCCGGTCATCACCTGTTGTTTTTCAAGAATGAACCCGCGTTACGGCTTCTCCTACCACGATTTCCAAGTTGAAGTAGAAAACACCCACGAACGACACCTCAAAGCGCGGCGGCAGTTCAAAAAACTGGCGCGGGCGGCTCATCGGCTGTTCCACGTCAAGCGGAGTGAGTTGCGGATGCCGCTGATTGGGACGCTCAAACTACGGATTTGTTTCAGCGACCGCCACCAAGTGCCAACGTGGACGATGGTGAAATGCATGGCAAACGATTATTTGTTTGACTTACCGGTGGGCTTTTTTATAATTACGGGCCTCGATTACTGGACTCCCGACGGCGAGCCGGAATACCATTACGGAATACACTTGGAAATGCCCCCTTGCTCACCCAATTGAACCCCCTGCCCCATGACCGACGAAACAAGCGAGGAGCCCGATGAAATAAAGGAGCGTAGATCGAAGTTGTTCTACCAGATTATGGAACAGACCGACCTGTTCAACCAAGACCTTGCCCAAGCCACGGGGAAAGAATACGGATTTGACGAGTTCGGCATAGCCGAGAATAGAACATCTTGGTTTATAAACGATTGTTTGGCAACTACTACGGTACTGTTCCGCCAAGAACTGCTTGACATGGCCCGTAAACATTTTCCTTGGGCCACTTCAATAGACCTGGAGATGACCCTCAACGAAGAAGAGTTTTACCAGTGCTTCTACATGGTGCTGTCGCCCTTGCCGCCCCTGACCTGATGCCTGCCGCGCCCCGGCCCACCCCGGCCCACCGGCAAGCCGTGCTGGCCCAGCTTAACGGCTGCTTCGGACACTACGGGCCGGTGCGGGAGTTGGCGCTGCCCGCCGCCTGGCCCAACCCCGACCCCGGCCTGCTGCGCCTGCGGCTGCCCGCCGCCCTGCGCCTCGAATCGCCGTGGATGGACCCGGTTTGCCCGGACTACCGGTACCGGGAAACCTACCGCCCCCCCAACGCCCTCGACCTGCGGGTGCGCTGCTCGGTGCCCGTGCCCGCGCTGCCGGCCGGCTGCGTGCGGGCCGGCCAGTGGCCGCTTGGTGCCGAGGTGCTGGCCGCGCCGGCCCACGCCTGGCTGCTGTTGCTGCCCGACGCGCCGCCCGCCCCACCGGCCGGCGTAGTGGTGCGGACGGGCGAGTTGCTCGCTTGGCTACGCAAGGGTTGCGGCTGCCTCAGCTACTTCGGCACCTTGGCCACTGCTGGTTATTTGGCCCCTACGGCACTGGCGGCCGGTTCCGTAACCGTTTCACCTACCTACCGCTCCTTGAATGATTGGTTTCAATTGCGTTGCTGCTAACAGGATGAAAAACACGTTGCTGCTGCTGGCGCTTGCTTGGCTGGCCGTTGGCCCGGCCCTGGCCCAGCCCCAACCCCGCCCGCGCCCCCAGGTTGGCCCGCGCCCCCCCGTGCGCCGCAGCCGCTTCGACGCCACGCGCCCGCCCGCCCCCAAGGTGCTGGCCGTACTGCCGGCGAAAACCCCGACCTTCCGCCCCCTCGTGGATTTGCAAGCCCTCAACCTCGCCTACGTGCGGGAGTTGGCCCGCCGCCGCCAGCTTCGGCAGGCGCTGCCGCCCGGTGTCCGGCCCGTGCAGTACGACTCGCTGCTGCTGTTCGGCACCGTGCTGCACAACCAGCGCTTGGTGAATGCCAACGGCGATTTGTTCCATGACTTCAAGCAACCCCACTCTGAGTTGTGCGGCTACCGCTCCGACCTGATGCGCTACCGCGACCAGCCCGCCCAACTCGCCCACGCCATCTGGCAGCAGTTCGACAACTCCAAAACGGGCCACAAGGAAATCCAGCAGGACCACCAATTCGCCCACGTCAGCGTGAGTTGTTCCGACACCTATTTTGTAGTGCGCCTGGACCGCCAGCCCACCACGCCCACCAAGGCCGAGCGGCAGGGGTACCGGCAGTGGCAAGCGCAACACGCGCCGGTGCCGTAGGGGGCGGTTGGCGCTCCGGCGAAACGGCTTGGCGCGGGCGGCGTTCCGCTTCGCCCATCCTCTCACCGCCTGACGCACGCCCACCCATAAGCCCGGCCGTGCCCTACCTTGCGACCTCATTCACCTCCCGCTCCCGCATGGACTTCCACGTACTCCTGGCCAACCTCACCAACCCCACGCTGCTGTTTTTTGTGCTTGGCATTGTGGCCACGGCCGTGCGCAGTGACCTGGCCATTCCCGAGTCCACGAGTAAGTTTATTTCCCTTTACCTGCTGTTTTCCATTGGGTTCAAGGGCGGGCAGGAGCTGGCCCACGAGGCATTTACGGCCGAAATCGGGTACTCCATTTTGTTCGGGCTGGCGCTGGCGGCGCTGGTGCCGGTGTACGTGTTTTTCATCGTCAAGCGCCGGGTTAGCGTGGCCGATGCGGGGGCGGTGGCGGCAGCCTACGGCTCGGTGAGCGCCGTCACGTTTGTGGCCGCTGCCGCGTTTCTGGAGGCCCAGAAAGTGCCTTTTGGCGGCCACATGGTGGCCGTGATGGCCCTGATGGAAGCCCCGGCCATTATCGTGGGCGTGGTGCTGCTGCAACGCTACGACCCGGCCAGCGGCGGCACCTCGCTCGGGGCCACGGTGCGGCACTCGCTCACCAACGGCAGCGTGCTGCTCATTTTGGGCAGCCTGCTCATTGGCCTCATCGCCGACAGCAAGCAGGCCGAAGGCATCAAACCCTTCACGACCGACATTTTTAAGGGCTTCCTGGCGTTGTTTCTGCTGGATATGGGCATGACCACGGCGCGGCGTTTCGTGGCCTTCCGGCGCTACGGGCTGTTTCTGACGGGCCTGGCCCTGGCCGTGCCCGCCCTCAACGGCTGCGTGGTGGCCCTGGCCAGTGCGCTTGTCACGGCCGAGCCCGGTAACCGCCTCATCCTCGCCGTGCTGGCGGCCAGCGCCTCCTACATTGCCGTGCCCGCCGCCATGCGCCTGGCCGCCCCCCAGGCCGACCCCGGCCTCTACCTGCCCATGGCCCTGGGCGTGACGTTTCCGTTCAACATTACGCTCGGAATGCCGCTGTACTACGCTATTATTCAGCACACGTAGGAGCTTCACGGTACAGGGGAGGCACCCCAATCGCTCACATGAAGATTTGATGAACGACCTTTGGGCCAGCCAATCCGGGCAACCAAAAATTTACGTTCCTCCCCCATGCTCAAAACACTGAAACAAGACCTTCCGGCCAGCATTGTGGTTTTTTTGGTGGCGCTGCCGCTGTGCCTGGGGGTGGCGCTGGCCTCGGGGGCGCCGCTGCTGGCGGGCATTATTTCGGGCGTGGTGGGCGGGCTGGTGGTGGGCTACCTCAGCGGGTCGCAAACCAGCGTGAGCGGGCCAGCGGCGGGCATGGCGGCCGTCGTTTTTGCGGCCATTGCCGAGCTGGGCAGCTTCGAGGTATTTCTGACGGCCGTGGTGCTGGCAGGGCTTATGCAGCTGCTGCTGGGCGTGGCCAAGGCCGGATTCGTTGCCAGCTACATTCCGTCCAACGTCATCAAGGGCTTGCTGGCGGCCATTGGCATCATTCTCATTCTCAAGCAAATTCCACACGCTACGGGCTACGATGTTGACGCGGAGGAGGACTTTGCCTTCTTTCAGGGCGACAACGAAAACACGTTCACCGAACTTTTTAAGGCCCTCAACTACATCACGCCGGGGGCCGTGGTCATCAGCGGGGTTTCGCTGCTGATTTTGCTGTTCTGGGAGCGCACGCCGCTGCGGAAGCTGACGTTTTTTCCGGCTTCGCTCTTCGTGGTGCTGCTGGGGCTGGGGCTGAGCCTGGTGTTCAAAACCTACGTGCCTTTTTTTCGCCTGGAGCCGGCGCACCTGGTCAACATTCCGCCGCTGGATTTGCAGCACCTGAGTGGCTACCTGCACCTGCCCGCGTTGGCCTACCTGGGCAACGGCCACGTTTGGAAAGTGGCCTTCACCATTGCCGTTGTGGCCTCGCTCGAAACCCTGCTCAACATTGAGGCCATTGACAAAATCGACCCCCAAAAGCGCAACACCCCGCCCAACCGCGAGCTGCTGGCCCAGGGCGTGGGCAACGTGGTGGCCGGGCTGCTGGGCGGCATTCCGGTGACATCGGTCATCGTTCGCAGCTCGGTGAACGTGCAGTCGGGCAACAAAACCAACGCTTCGGCCATCCTGCACGGCGGGCTGATGCTGGTAAGCGTGCTGGCGCTGGCCCCGGTGCTGAACCTGATTCCGCTGGCTTCGCTGGCCGCCATCCTGCTGATGACGGGCTACAAGCTGGCCAAAATCTCGCTTTTTAAGGAAATGTACCGCAAGGGCTGGCAGCAGTTTATTCCCTTCGTGCTGACCATCGTCACCATCGTCTTCACCGACTTGCTTATTGGCGTGGTGGCGGGGCTGGTGGTGAGCGTGTTTTTTCTGCTCCGCAGCAACTACCGCAACCCGTTCGTCAAAGAAGCCAGCCGCGTACACGCCGGCGAAGTGCTGCGGCTGGAGCTGCCGAGCCAGGTGTCGTTTTTCAACAAAGCCACCATCAAGGAAACGCTCTGGGCCGTGCCCGCGGGCGGCCGCTTGCTCATCGACGCCAGCGCGGCCCGCTTCATCGACGACGACGTGCTCGAAGTCATCAACGACTTTAAAACCGTGGTGGCCCGCGAGAAAGACATCAAGCTCAACGTGCTGGGCCTGAAAGACTCGTACCAGACCAACAACCAGGTGGAGTTTGTGGACACGCTCGATAAGGCCACCCGCGAGGGCCTGCACCCGGCCCAGGTGCTGGCCTTGCTGCGGGCCGGCAACCGGCGCTTTGCCGAAGACCGCAGCTCGAAACAGTACTTCCGGCAGCAAATGCGGGTCACGGCCGATGGCCAGAGCCCGATGGCCATCGTCATCGGCTGCATCGACTCGCGCACCTCGCCCGAAATTTTGTTTGACGCCGGCCTGGGCGAGCTGGCCACGATTCGGGTGGCGGGCAACATCATCAGCCCCGAAATTCTGGGCAGCCTCGAAATTGCTGTTGATAAGCTGGGCGTCAAGCTCATTGTCGTCAAAGGCCACTCGCGCTGCGGGGCCGTGGCTACCACCCTCAAGCCCCACGCGGCCGACGAAAACCTGACGGCCATCACCTCCAAAATCCGGCGGGCGGTGGTGGCCTGCGGCTGTGCCGACCAAGACTATACCACCGTCGATGAAGCCACCGTGGAGCGCATCACCCAGCAAAACATCGAAAATTCCATCGCCGACATCCTGGCCCTGAGCCCCTACCTGCGCGCGCGCATCGCCAGCAAAGAAGTGGGCGTGGTGGGGGCCTACCTCGACATCTCGAACGGGCAGGTGGGGTTTGGGGAGCTGGTGTAGCGGCGTGGCGCGTTGCAACAACACGATTTCAACACTTAACTGCGGTCACGCAACAGCGTCAATGCGCTGGTCGCGACGGGCGGTTGCTGGTTGCTGGTTGATTGGTGCGCCGGAACAGGAAACCAGCAACCAGCAACAAAAACGCCGGCTTCGATGGCCCCCGCGTAACGTGGGCAACGAACACCTGAACCGGCCGGCAAGGCAAACGCCCGCCCCCCACCGCGCCCGCCCCCCGGCGGGGCCTCGCAAACGCAAACCGGCCTTCGGATGTCCGAAGTCGCTGTGTTCAACCTAAAAACCCGACCTGGGCCATCCGAAGTGCCCTGGGCGAACCTGCCCAAGGTACTTCAGCCATCCGAAGTGCCCTGAGCGAACTTGCCCAAGGCACTTCGGTTAGCTGAAGGGGCTTGGGCGGCGGCGACCTGGGCACTTCGGACAACCCAAGGGGCGGGGCTGTGCCCGCAACGGCCCATTTTTCACTGCGTACCAGTCGTTCTTAACTTCCCATTCAGCCGCTACTCCACCACCACGCGGCGCACCACGGCCCCGGCGGCGTACTGCACGCGCAGCAAGTACACGCCAGCAGCGCGGGTGCTCACGTCGAGGGTGGTTTCGGTGGCCGGCGCGGCGGGCAGGGCCAGCACCGGGCGGCCCAGCACATCGAGCAGCTCCACGGTGAGGGGGCGGGCGCTGAAGTCGGGCAGCACGTGCAGCAGGCCGTGGGCGGGCACGGGCCAGGCGGCGGTGCGGGCGGCCACGGCGGCGGGGGCGGCCACGGCCAGCACGTTGGGGGCCGTGATGCGGGCCAGGCCCGCAGCGGGTTGCCCGCCCACGGTGCTGAAGCTGCCGGCCACTACAACGGCCCCGTCGGGCTGCACGAGCAAGGCCAGCACGGTGCCGTTGGGGTTGGCCGTGGGAGCAAACGAGGCATCAAACTGGCCGTTGTCGAGGACGCGGGCCATGCGGGTGTAGGCCGGCGTTGGCGTTGGGCTGCTGAAGGAGCCGCCGAGCAGCACCCGGCCGTTGGGTTGCAGGGCCAGGGCGAACACGCTGCCGGTTTGGGCGCGGGTGGGGGCGAAGCTGGCATCGAGGGTGCCGTTGGCGTTGAGGCGGGCCAGGCCGGGGCGGGCGGTGCCGTCCACGGCCGTGAAGCCGCCGCCCACCAGCAGCTTGCCGTCGGGTTGCCGGACCAGGGCGTAAATGCCGTTGGTTTGGCTGCTGGGGTTGCCCGTGGTTTGGTAGGCAGCGTTGTTGGCGAAGCTGGGGTCGTAGGCCCCGGTGGCTTCGTAGCGCACCACGCGGCCCAGTGAAGGCCGGGGGCCCTGGTCAAAAAAGCCGCCTACCACAATGCGCCCGTCGGGCTGCACAAGGATGGCCCCGGTACTGATGAGTTCGCCAGGGCCGGTGGCCGTGGCCGCCGTGCGGACAAAGGTGGGGTCGTTGTTGCCGCTGCTGCCGTCCACCCGCACGAGGTTGAGGTAGGCAGAGTTGCTGAAGGCCCCAAAATAGTTGCTGCCCAGCAGCACCTTGCCGTCGGGTTGCACGGCCAGGGCCGTGACGGGCGAATACGTGTTGGCTCCAAAGCCAGCTTCCAGGCTGCCGCCGGCGCTCAGGCGGCGCAGGCCGGCGGTGGTGCCGGCCAGCAGGCGGCCGTCGGGCTGCAATGTTAGTGCGAGCACCGCGCCCGGCAGCAGCCCAGTGGCCGCCACGTAGGGCGCGTCGAGGGTGCCGTTGGCGTTCAGGCGCGCCACCCGGCGCACCGCCACGCCGTTCATTTCGGTGAAATCGCCGCCCACGAGCAGCTTGCCGTCGGCCTGCCGCACCGCCGCCGCGATGCTGCCCGCGCTTTGCAGCACGGGGAGGTAGGCCGCGTCCACGGCACCGGTGGCGGTGAGGCGGCCCAGGGGGTTTTCGCGCCCGCCAAAGCTGTTGAAGAAGCCCCCCACCAGCACCGCGCCGTTGGCCTCCAGCCCGAAGGCGCTGGGTACACCGTCGGGGCCGCCGCTGCGCTGAAACGAATTGTCGAGGGTGCCGTCGGCGTTGAGGCGGGCCACGAAGTCGGCCGTGCTGATGCCGCCGAAGTAGCCGCACAACAGCACCTTGCCGTCGGGTTGCAGCACCACGGGCGTGTTGTAGCCGTTGCTGCCCACCGAGGCGAAGGAAAAGCTGTTCAGCCCCGCTTGCGAAAAGCCGGGGTCGAGGCCCCCGGTGGGCAGCAGGCGCACCAGCGCCGCGGCTTGTCCGCCGGCACCGGGCAGCGTCAGGTTGCCGCTCACCAGCACGTTGCCGTTGGGTTGCAGCACCAGCGCCTCGACGTACGTGTTGGCCCCGAAAGGCGGAACAAAACTCGCGTCGCGGCTGCCGTTGGCGTTGAGGCGCACGAGGTGGTTGGCCGGCTGCCCGTTGAAGGTGCCGAAGATGCCGCCCACCAAAAGCTGCCCGTTGGGCAATGGCAGCACGGCGTACACGAAGCTGAAACCCGTCGGCGAGTTCACAACATCAACGCCCGTGCCCACCGAAAACCCGGTGTCCACGCTGCCGTTGGCGTTGAGGCGCACCAAGCCCTTCGCCGAGCGGCCGTTGAACGTGTCGAAGTATCCCCCGACGATGATTTTGCCGCCGGGCAGGCCCGCATAGTCCGCCCCAAGGCCTGGATTGGCCCCCACTGCCGGGCCGGTGCCGGCATCGAAGGAGGCGTCGGCCGTGCCGTCGGCGTTGAGGCGTAGCGCCTCGGTGCGGACAAGGCCGCCGGCCTGCACGTCGCTGCCGCCCCCCCCAAGCAGGTACTGGCCCGAAGGCAGGCCCTTGACGCAGTACACGGAGTTGGTCTGGCCCACGTTCTGCGAAAACGGCACGTCCAGCCCGCCGCTGGCATCCAGGCGCACCAGGTTGCCCACGGTCGTGCCGTTGGCCCGCTGAAAGAAGCCGTACACCACGCGTTTGCCATCGGCCTGCTGTGGCCCGATGCTATATACTTGCCCCGGCGCATACAAGCCGGTAGGGCGGGCAAACGCAGGGTCGAGGGTTTGGGCGGCGGCCGGGCGGGCCAGCGCGGCGGCCAGCAGCAAGCCGGCGGCGAGTCGAAGTATTTTCATAGTTATTTGAAAAAGAACAGGTTGGAAGACAGCGGCGAAGATAGTCGCGGTGCCACAAATGGCCCGCGCCCGCCCGCGTCCCCTCACCCCTCGGCCTTTGGCCGCAGCAGCGAGAGCCCCACACTCCCCGCCAGCAGCAGCCCCACCACGCCCAGCTCCAGCGGCGTAGAGAGGCGGTAGCCGAAAGCAGAATACACCAAATTCTCAAACAAAATCTTGCTGCCGATGAAAATCAGTATCAGCGCCAGCCCGTAGTGCAGGTAGTGGAACAGCCGCAGCAGGCTGGCCAGGGCGAAATACATGGCCCGCAGCCCCAGCAGCGCAAACACGTTGGAAGTGAAAACGATGAACGTGTTGCGCGTGATGGCCAGCACGGCGGGCACCGAATCGACGGCAAATACGACATCGGTGGTTTCGACCATCGCCAGCACCACGAGCAGGGGCGTGGCGAAGCGAATGCCGTCCTTCACCACAAAAAACTTACCGCCCTCGAAGCCCCGCGTGATGGGCAGATGCCGGCTCAGCCAGCGCACGACGGGGTTGTGCTCGGGGTCGATTTCGGGGTCGTCGGCCGACGACCAGAGCTGGATGCCGGTGTACACGAGAAACGCACCCAGCAGGTAAATCAGGAAGTGAAACTTGTCGAGCAGCGCCGCGCCGGCCAGCACGAACGCCGCCCGCAGCACCAGCGCCCCCAGCACGCCCCAGAATAAAATACGGTGCTGGTACTGCCCCGGCACCTTGAAGTAGGTGAAGATGAGCAAGAACACGAAGAGGTTGTCCACGCTCAGGGCTTTCTCGATGAGGTAGCCGGTGAGCCACTCGCCGGCCGCCGTGGCCCCCATTTGCTGATACACCAGGGCGTTGAAGCACAGCGAGAGAAACACCCAGAAGGCACTCCAGCCCAGGGCTTCGCGGAGCTTTATTTCGTGGGCCTTGCGGTTGAGGACGAACAAATCGAGCAGCAGCAGGCCGATGATGAGCGCCACGAAAAGCAGCCAGAACAGGGGAGTGTTTGCCATTGGGTTAAAAATTGGCAGTTAAGCGCTGTTGTTACGCGGTGGCTCTTTGGCGCGGGCCTCCAGGCCCGTGCCGGTTACTTTGGGGGCCGCTGGCCCCAATCGTTGAACGGTGGGCGCTGAATGGCTCAACCATTTCGGCCTGGGGTACGGGCCGGAGGCCCGCTAGTAGCTGGCACAGGCCAAGAGGCCCGCGCCACAACCGCCTGCCCTGCATAACAACAGCTAAGAGTTGGGGGTCGGCCGTTGAAAATCAGGTGCTGACAACGGCAAAAGAGCGCAAAAAACCACCCCCACTCTTTACCCGCTAAGTGCCAACGCTTAACTTTTCTTCACCGGCCGCCACCAGCTGGCTATTTTCATCTGCAACACCCCCAAAAATGCCTCCTTCACAATGCCTTTGCTCATTTTGGAGTGCCCCCGTGTGCGGTCCGTAAAGATGATGGGCACCTCCTTGATGCGGAAGCCGAGCTGATACGCCAGCCACTTCATCTCAATCTGAAAGGCGTAGCCCACGAAGCGCACCTCGCGCAGCTCAATGGTTTTCAGTACTTTGGCCGTGTAGCATTTGAAGCCCGCCGTGGCATCGCGGATGGGCATCCCCGTCACCAGCCGCACGTACCACGAGGCGAAGTACGACATCAGTACCCGCGACATGGGCCAGTTCACCACGTTCACGCCCTGAATGTAGCGCGAGCCGATGGCCAGGTCGTAGCCCCCGGCGGCGCAGGCATCGTGCAGGCGCAGCAGGTCGTCGGGGTTGTGCGAAAAATCCGCATCCATCTCGAACACAAAGCCATAGCCCCGCGCTAGCGCCCACCGAAACCCGTGGATGTAGGCCGTGCCCAGGCCCTGCTTGCCCGTGCGTTCCTCCAAATGCAGCCGTCCGCCAAATTCAGCCATCAGCCCGCGCACAATGGCCGCCGTGCCGTCGGGCGAGCCGTCGTCAATCACCAGCACATCGAACGCCCGCGGCAACGACATGACTTTGCGGATGATGAGTTCCGCATTTTCTCGCTCGTTGTACGTGGGGATGAGGACGAGGCCTTCGTTCATAGCAGCCAAAGATACGGGCGGGATGGGGGCGGGTGGTTTAATTGTTTGATTGCTGAATTGTTGAATTGTTGGCTGTTTTGGGGCATACGCTGCCCATAACCGCTCCCCCAGAACAGCCAACAATTCAGCAATTCAACAATCAAACAATTAATTCAACAACTGCATCAACCCACCGCAGCACGTCGGGCACGCCCACGCCGGCCCGCCAGTTGGCCACGGCCACCACGCCCGCGGGGGCCAGCGCATCCACGGCCGCCTGCGCCGGCCCGATGTGCGCGTCGAACTGCGGAATGCTGCGCGGCCAATGGTAGCGCCCCTGCCAGCGCGGCGCGGCCGTAATGCCGTAGAGGCGACGCAGTTCCTCGTCCACCGCCGCCAGTTGCGCGGCCTCGGGCTGCCCGGCGGCTTCGGCGTACTGCACCCCGCCCACAAACGTGGTAAACAGCACCTGCCCCGCCGGCACCCGGTCGGGGTAAAGCGAGCTGCTCCAGATGGAGCCCGCCGCGTAGGGCGCTTCCACTTTCGGGTGCAAGGCCCCAAATCCGTCCAGCGGATGCGCCACCGCCGCCCGGTCGTAGGCCGAAAACACGACGCTCATGGGCGGATACTGCACCGCCGCCAGCGCCGCCGCCGCCTCGGGGAAGAGGTTGGCCAGCAGCCCGGCCGCCGCGTGGGCCGGCAGCGCCAGCGCCAGGTGCGTGGCGTGGGTGCTGTGTTCGCGCTCCTCGTCCGTAGCGCGGGTTTTCAACCCGCGCCCCGCCGCATCATCCGCAGTTTCGGCCGCTACGCGCGGGTTGAAAACCCGCGTTACCACTTCGTAGCCACCATCTTCGGCCCGCGTCAGGCCCACCACCGCCGTATTTGGCCGGTAGCCGGTGAGGCGGGCGGCCAGGGCCAGCGGCAGGCTCTGCAAGCCGTTTTTCAGCCCCACGATGCGCCGCCGTCCGCCGCCGGTTTTGCTTTTGATGAGGCCGCGCAGCACCGAGCCGTGCGCCTGCTCCAGCGCCGCGAGGCTCGGAAACGTGCGGTGCAGCAGCAGTTGGGCCGGGTCGCCGGCGTAAATGCCCGACGTGAAGGGATTGACGGCGTAATAGAGGATTTCGCGGCCGAAGCGGCGCTCGAAAAACGCGGCCACGGTTTCGGCGGGGTTGGGCGCGGCGGCGGGCTGCCACAGCTCGCGCAGCAGCCGCCACTTGGTAGCCAGGCTGAAAAAACTGCCCTTCAGCAGCGCCGGGGGCGAACCGGGCAGCTCGCGGTAGCGCCCGCCGCGCAGCACGTAGCGCCGGCCGCTCACGCCGGCGGGCTCGATGAGGTCGTCGGTGAGGCCCATTTCGGCCAGCAGCGTTTCCAGCTCGGGCGTGAGCTGCACCGAGTTTGGCCCGGCTTCGAGCAGGTAGCCGGCCGGGTGCGCCAAGCTGCGGAAATTGCCGCCGGGCTGCGCGTCGGCCTCAAACAACGTGTAGGCAATGCCGGCCTGTTGCAGCCGCCAGGCCAGCACCAGGCCGCCGAGGCCGCCTCCAATTATGGCTACGTTCATAAGGCGCAAAGGTCGGGCCGGGCCGGTGCTGGCGGCTACCTTCGCGCCGGGTTAAGCTCACTTCGTGTCACTTGTTTTTGTGCGGGCGCTGCCGATTTTGTACGGCTGAACTACGTTTTGTACTGAGTAAAAATATTTTGTGCTTTTTTGTCTGAGACAAAGGCACAGATGCGAAAAAATAAACAAGCGTTATCTGTCAGCAAAACAAGTTTTTAACCAGATTTTACGTAATCAGTTGTCCTAAAAATATGAAGGCCATTTTTCTTGACCGCGACGGCGTACTCAACGACGAAATCGGTGACTACGTGTGGGAGTTGGATAAATTCACGGTCAGCCCCGGCGTACCCGAGAGCCTGGCCCGGCTCAAAGCGGCGGGGTATTACCTCGTCGTCGTCACCAATCAGGCCGGCATTGCCAAAGGGCTGTACACCGCGGCCGATGTGCGGGCTTGCCACGCCAAACTGCAAGCCGCCTGCGCCCACGCCATTGATGCGTTTTACTTTGCCGAGGCCCACCCTAGCGTCAGCGAATCTGTTCTCCGCAAGCCCGATTCGGGGATGCTCGAAAAAGCCGTCGCCCGCTTTGCCCTCGACCCGGCGCAGTGCTGGATGGTCGGCGACCGCCTCCGCGACATGGAAGCCGCCGCCCGCCTCGGTATCCCCGGCATCTTCGTGGGCCACACCGAAACCGTCGATTTCCCCGTCCGCGCCGCCGATTTGGCGGGCGCGACTGACTTCATTTTGCGCCAGACGCAATAGGCAGGCGGCGCGGGCGGGCGGCTTTTTCGCCGCCCGCCCGCTAGGTCGTTGAACAAATACTCCAAAACAATTACTAAGACAAGCGGGCGGGCGGGCG
>JANYFQ010000520.1 GCA_025362615.1 Hymenobacter sp.
GCCTGGGGTGCGGGCCAGAGGCCCGCGAGTAAGCGGCACGGGCCAGGAGGCCCGCGCCACCGCGTAAGAGCAATGATTAACTGCTGTTACGCGGGCAATTTGAGCGTCTTGTGTTTCAGGTTGTTTCTCGTTGCTCGTTTCTGGTTGCATTCGTGCCTTAAAAAACACTTCAAAACCTACGAACAAGCAACCAGAGACGAGCAACCAGAAACAGCCTGCGTAACATCAATGATTAACCCAAGTATCAGGTTGTTCTGAAGCTGAACGCGCCGTAGCCAGATAACTGTTTCACGCCACCCCCCCAACCGGGTTATCTTTGCTAGATTACTGACCTTCCGGCCCCGCCCCGTGCGGCGGCTTCAACGATATCTATTTCCTGGCCTTATGGCGTGTTCTTCGTGTTCTTCCGGTGGCTGTTCGACTGATAAGGTCGGCGGCTGCGGCTCTAAAGGTGGTTGCAGCTCCGGCGGTTGCAACCGCATGAATGTTTTTGATTGGCTGGCCGACGTGGCCGTGCCCGACTCGTTTGCCGGCTTCGATGCCGTGGAAATTCGCTTCAAGGGCGGGCGCAAGGAGTTTTACCGCAACGCCTCGCGCCTGCCGCTCATCACCGGCGATGCCGTGGTGGTGGAGGCCGCCGGTTCGGGTTGGCACCTGGGCCACGTCAGCCTGAAAGGCGAACTGGTGCGCCTGCAAATGCGGAAAAAGAAGATTGCCAACGACAGCAAAGACATCCGCCCCATCCTGCGCGTGGCCACCCCCGACGACGAGCAGCGCTGGCAGGCCGTGCGCGATTTGGAGAACGGCACCATGTTCCGGGCCAGGGCGATGGTGGGCGAGCTGCGCCTGAAAATGAAGCTCTCGGACGTGGAGTACCAGGCCGACCGCACCCGCGCCTTGTTCTTCTACTCGGCCGAAGACCGGGTCGATTTCCGGGACTTGATAAAGCGCTTCGCCGACGAGTTTCGGGTGCGCGTGGAAATGCGCCAGATAACCCTGCGCCAGGAGGCCGGCCGCATCGGCGGCATTGGCGTGTGCGGGCGCGAGCTGTGCTGCTCGACCTGGCTGACGGATTTTAAAACCGTGAGTACCACTGCTGCCCGCTACCAGAACCTGAGCCTCAACCCCCAGAAACTGGCCGGGCAGTGCGGCCGGCTAAAGTGCTGCCTCAATTACGAGTTGGATGCTTATCTCGACGCACTCAAGGATATTCCGCAGGTGCAGCGGCCCCTGCGAACGGCGCGAGGCGAGGCGTTTTTGCAGAAAACCGACATCTTCGGTCGCCGGATGTGGTTTGCCTTCAAGGGCGACAACAACTGGGTGATGTTGGAGGCCGCCCGCGTCAAGGAATTGGTGGAAATCAACAAAAAAGGCGAGTTGATTGAAAACCTGCTCCCGCCCCGCCAGGAAGAACCCGAACCCGAGGTATCGGCCATCGTGGAGGGCAACCTCGACCGGCTCGACGACCAGATTTCGACCAGCGCCCGCCGCCGCCGCAAAAAAGGCGGCTCCGAAGCCCCCGAGGCGGGCGCGGCCCGCAGCCCACGGGCTGCCCGCGACGAGCGCCCCGCCCGCGAGCCCCGCGACGACCGCGCCCCCCGCGAGAATCGTGCTCCTCGTGACGAGCGCCCCGCCCGCGAACCCCGCGAGGAAACGCCCCGCGAGGCCCGCGCCCCGCGCGAAGGCACCCCGCGGGAAGCCCGCGCCCCGCGCCCCGGCCGCGAGCGCGGCCCCCGCCCCGCCGCTGCCGACGGCACCCCGGCCGATGCCGCTGCCCGTACTCCCCGCGAGGCCGCTGCGCCCCGCGAAAGCGGCGCAGGCCGCTCGCCCCGCGAGGTACGCGAGGGCCGCAACGGCCGCCGCAGCGCCAGCCCGGCCCCCAACGCTTCCGCTTCGGCCGATGGTGCGCCGCGCTCCGTTGCATCCGACGCGCCGGCAGCCGGCGGGGCCGGTGCGCCCGAAGGAACCGGCCGCCGCAACGGGGGCCGCAGTGGCCGCCGGGGCGGTGGCGGGGCCAGCCAAGGGGCCAGGCAGGCCGATGGCAGCAGTGCCCCGCGCCCCGACGGAACTGCGCCCGAAGCCCGCGCTCCGCGTGAGGGCGGCGGGCGGCGGCGCGGCGGCAGCGGGCGCGGCCCGAAGCCGGAGTAGCGCCGCGTACCGGCTGGGCAGCACTCTTGTACCGCGAAGCTCCTGCTTCGCCTCGCGTTGAACGACAACCCCTTACTGGGGCAGCCTACGCGAGGCGAAGCAGGAGCTGCGCAGCACAAGCGCAACGCGCTACCAAACCCCGTACAATCAAGCCAAACCGAAGCAAGCCCCCATGCCAAAAAGCCTCCTGATTTTGCCCCTGCTGGCGCTGCTGGCCGTTGGCTGCAACCCCAACCAGGTATTTGAGCAGAACACCGACTTCGCCAACTACTCCTGGGACGTGCAGAAGAAGCCGGCCTTCACCTTCGCCATTACCGACACGCTGGCGCGGTACGACGTGTATTTTAACGTCCGCAACGCTGCCGACTACCCGTATTACAACCTCTTTATGAAGGCCACGCTCCGCGGCCCCGACGGGCCCGAGGGCACCTCGCGCCTGCACCAAATGCTGCTCCTCGACCCCAAAACCGGGGAGCCGCACGGCAGCGGCACCGGCGATATTTACGACCATTCCATCCTCGCGCTGCCCAACCAGCGCTTCGGCCGCGCCGGCCGCTACACCCTAACGCTGGAGCAGTATATGCGGCAAGACCGACTGCCCGGCCTCATGGCCGTAGGTGTGCGGGTGGTGAAGCGAACGGCTGCCGCTCAATGAGTGAGTGAGCGAATGAGTGGATGAGTGGATGAGTGAATTATTAGTTGGCAGTGCGTCACCTTGCGTTGCCAAACTATCAACTCACTCATTTACTCACTCACTCACTATGCTACCAGCCGCACCACGTCCACGGCGTTGGGGCCTTGTTTGCCGGCTTTGATGTTGAACTGCACCCGGTCGCCGCTCTCGATTTCGTGGACGAGGCCGGTGTGGTGGACGAAAATTTCTTCTTCGTGGTCGTCTTCGATGATGAAGCCGAAGCCTTTGGTGTCGTCGTAAAATTTAACGGTGCCGGTGAGCATGGGGTAGCGGATTGGCGGATTGGTGAGTTGGCGGATAAAGGTACGGCCAGGGCGCAAACGTGAACCGTTCGTCCTGCCAACCGTACCGTATGGTTCATGGTGTAGCTGCCACTAATCCACCAATTCATCACTCCACCAACATTCCCCCATGCCCGACGAAACCCTCAACACCGAAGAAAATGACATTGCGGGCAACCCCGTGGGCGGGCCGGCCAACAACAGCGCCGCCCGCTCCGGCCCCACGGTGGGCCAGCCGGGCGGCGACCCGCAGAACGGCCGTCCGCTGCCCGGCACCGCCAACCCCCTGCCCGAAGGCAACGACTACGTAAGCCCCGTGGGGGCCAAAGACGACCTCACCGACGAACGCCGGGAGCTTTCGGAAGTGGCGCGGCTCGACAACCGGGCCGCCGATGCCGCCCGGGGCGACTTCGGCAAAAAAGGCCACCTCGGCAGCACCCACAAAGGCTTTGGCGACCAGGCGCGGGCCGCCGACTACGACCGCCCCGCCCCGCCTGCTGCCGCTGCCCAGGCTCCGCCGCGTACGCTTACGCCGCTCCTCAACGACAACGGCTCGGTGGAGGCCCCGCAGGCCGCGTACGCCGCCGATTACGGGCACACCTCCACCGCCCACGGCCTGCCCGATGCGCCCGCGCCCGCCGGCCGCCCCGCGCCGCAAGCCGGCCCCCGCAGCACCGCCGACCCTACGCCCGCCGCCACGCCCGGCCCGCAGGCCCCCACCGCCGACCCACTCGGGGGCCGCGCCGTAGTAGCCGACCCGCTGACCCCCGAAACCGACGACCATCAGCCCGAACCCCGCCCCACCGGCGACGAAAGCGGCTACACCGGCAGCGCCGAAGGCAACGTCGAAAAGGGCCTCGGCTCAAAAGGCGGCTCGTACAACGACGCGGTGTGATTTTTAAATTGTTTAATTTTTGTATTGCTTAATTGTTGCTCATGCGGCCCCAGAACGACACTGCGCTCCCCGCGTTCAACTGCTGTTACGCGGCACCCGAACCCCAACGGGGTTCCACAGCACAGCCGGGGGTTGGCGACCACAGGGAGCTTACCCCCGGAATCCAGCCCCACCCGGCCCGAACCCCAACGGGGTTCAACAGCCTTCGGAACCAGCGGCCAGCAAACCGAAGGCTGTTGAACCCCGTTGGGGTTCGGCCGTTTGGGCATCCGCTACCGGGGGTAGGCTCCCGCTGGTCACCAACCCCCGGCTGTGCTGTTGAACCCCGTTGGGGTTCGGGTGCCGCGTAACAGCAGCGTTTAACCACCGCGCCCAATGCGAAACAGCCGCACTCGCCAGCAACAATAGAGTTGTTACTACTTGTTAATCATTGCATTATCTTCAAAGCGTGTCCTGCTGAGCTTGTCGAAGCATCTTCACCATTTCGTTGCACGGTCTACGCGAGGGGGTAAAGATGCTTCGACAAGCTCAGCAGGAAGTTCGTCCATATCAAAGCAATTATTAGCAAATTGTAGCAACTCTAATTTAGCAATAACGCCTACTTCCTCGGCCCAATTTTCATCTCCACATCGTACTGAAAGCGGGGCGGACCGCCGAGCGGGATGGCGAAGAAGGGCAGCGCCTTTTCGTACTGGTCGGTGACGTAGAACACCATGTCGTTGGGCACTTTGGCGGCTGATTCGAGCTGGAAGTCGAGGCTCAGGCCGTGCTCTTTGGGAGCGATGGGCAGGACGCTGCTAGCCCAAGTGCCGTCGGCGCTGCCCGTGGCGGGCTGCCCGTTTTTGGCAACGCTGAAGACGTTGATTTTGGCACCGCCATCCATGTCAAAATTGCTTTGTTTGATGCTCACCACCTTGTCGTTCACGAAGGGGTAGAGGTGGACAACGGTTTTGCTGGCCGTGGCGGGCAGCCGGAAACAATACTCGTACGTAAAGGCGTTGCCGCCCTCGACGGGAATGTTTTCGGTGGGGCTGGTGCTGAAAAAATAGCGGTACAGGTTGCCGTCGTTGCCGCTGATACCGCGGGCCACCACCTTAAACACGCGGCCCTTAAACTCTTCGCTCAACTCGCCTTCGAGCGGGTTGAGCGGGCCGAATACGAACCACTTGCCATCGTAATTGGCATCGGTGCCGAAGGTGCGCGTACCCATGACCCGGCCGGGCGGCACGGGGTTGGTGGGGCGCGGGTCGCGGGCCTGGGGGCCGCTGAAGGTGCCGGGGCCGCCGTAGAGGGTGAAGGTGGTTTTGGTGTCGGCGGGGCCTTTGAGGTCGTCGTTTTTGCCGCCGCAATCGGCGTCCCAAATGCGGATGTACACGGCCTCGCGCTGTTTTTCGGGCACCAGAAAAAAGAAGGTTTGGGTGTGGTCGTCGTCGCCCCATTTGGGGTTGGCCGCCGCCCCGAAGGTTACCAAGTTCTGGATGCGCTCGACGGGGTTGGGCACGGCCTGGGCAGAGGCGACGCGGACGGAAATGCCGCAGAAGACGGCCGTCAGCAGCAACGTGGCGCGGCGGGTGCGGCGGATGGCAAATGGAGCAGGAGACAAAATCATGCAGGAAAGATAGAGCCGGCCGGCCGGTTGCGCGGCGGCCCGGCGGGGCGGGCGGGCGGCAAAGCCCGCGTTGGGGCGTATCATTACGTCAGTTTTCCGAAGTATTCTCCGCCATGCCCGCGCCCGTTCGAGCAACCGATGAGTTTTTTGACGAGCTGACCACCGCCCTGCTTTTGCTGCGCGTGAAGGCTCAGCAGCGCTTCCGGCCCCTGCTGGCCGACGTGCTCAACCGCCGCCCCGGCGTGGGCCGCTGGACGGTGGGGCAGTGCCTGGAGCACCTCAACATTGTGGGCGGGCACGTACTGCCCGAAATTCGCAAGCGCCTGCTCAAGGCCCAGGCCAGCGGCAGTCAGCCGGCCCCGTTCGTGAAGTCGGGCTTTGTGGGCGGGCGGATGGTGGCGGCCATGCGGCGGCCGGCCAGCGAAAAAAAATACGCCTCGCCGGCCCGCTACGCGCCCACCGGCACCCGCTTGCCGCGCACGGTGGCCGAAGTTTTCAGTCGGCAGCTCGACGAAATGCTGAACCTGGTGCTGCTGGCCCGGCAAGTAAACGCCAACACCGTCCGCATCCCCAACCCCATCATCCCGCTGCTGTATTTGCGCCTCACCGACCAACTGGAGCTGCTCGTGGTGCATATTCAGCGGCACATGGTGCAGGCCGAAGCGGCGCTGGCTACGGTGGAGGCGAAGGGGTAGGGGCGGCTACGCGGTGGCGTTTTGGCGCGGGCCTCCAGGCCCGTGCCGACTACTCCGGGGCCTCTGGCCCCAATCGTTGAACGACTTGCGTTGAACGACTTGCGTTGAACGACTTGCGTTGAACGACCCC
>JANYFQ010000630.1 GCA_025362615.1 Hymenobacter sp.
GCAGCCGCGCCATTCTGCACGACATCACCGACCGCATCAAGGCCGAGCGGCTGCAAAAAATTTACTACTCGATTGCCAACCTCGCCATCAGCTCCAAGGACCTGCCCAGCCTCTACGGAGCCATTCACCGCGAGCTGAGCAAGATTATCGAAACCAGCAACCTCTTCATCGCCCTCTGCGACGAGGGCCGCACCCGCCTCGATTTCGTGTACCACATCGACCAAAACCCGCAGCAGGAGCCGCTGCGGAGCCGGCCGTTTTCGTCGGGCCTCTGCGAGTACATCATCGCCGGGGAACAGCCGCGCTTTCTGACCCGAAACGATTTTCAGGAGCTGATGCACAGCGGGCAGATTACCGCCTTCGGGCTGGTGCCCGAAGTGCTGCTGGCCGCCCCGCTCAGCATCGGCGAGCGCATCATCGGGGTGCTGGCCGTGCAGGACTACCGCCGGGCCGATGCCTTCGCTTCCGCCGACCTGGACGTGCTGCACTTCATTTCCAACCAAGTGGCGCTGGCCATCGAGCGCAAGCGCAACGAGGAACAAATCAGCCAGCAAAATGCCCGCCTGAACGCCATTTTTGAGAGCGGCAGCCACTTGATGTGGACCCTTGATGGCGAGGCCCGGCTGCGCTCGTTCAACCGCAACTACGCCGCGTTTTACCTGCGCCGCAACGGCGAGCACCCCGTGCGCGGCCTCTCGTTGCGCGACACCGACCTGGCCCGCATGGACCAGGAGCCGCGCGAGCTGTTTTTGCGCCACTACGCCGCCGCTGCCCACGGCGAAGCCCGGCGGTTTGAAATCCGCCTGCGCGACGCCCAGGGGCACGACATTTGGGCCGACGTTCACCTCAACCCCATCCGCACCGATGTGGGCGGACCGATTGCCGAAATTTCGGCCATCGCCCACGACATCACCGCCGAAAAACGCGCCTTGCTGGCCCTGAAAGCCGAAGAAACGAAGTTTCGAAATATTTTTGAGTCGTTTCAGGATATCTACTACCGCACCAACGACGACGACCTGCTGGTGCTTGTCAGCCCCTCCATTCGTGAGGTGCTGGGCTACACGCCCGACGAAGTCCTGAACCGGCCCATTCAGGAGCTGTACTTTGACCCCGCCGAACGCCAAGGCTTGCAGGAGGAAATCCAGCAAACCCGCCGCCTGCGCAACTTCGAGGTGCGCCTGCGCCACGCCAACGGCCGCCCCGTAAGCTTGCTGCTCAACGCCCGCCTGGCCGCCGACGGCGTGCGCGGCACCGAAGGCATTGCCCGCGATGTGACCGAAATCCGGCAAATACAGGATGAGTTGCGCACGGCCAAGGAAGGGGCCGAAAGCGCCCTCGAAGCCAAAACCCAGTTCCTGGCCAACATGAGCCACGAGCTGCGTACGCCCATGAACGGCATCATTGGGATGATTGATTTGCTGGACCAAACGGTGGACACCGACGAGCAGCGCGACTACGTGGACACGCTCCGCAAAAGCTCCGACGCGCTGCTCACCATCCTCAACGACATCCTGGACCTGTCGAAAATTCAGGCCGGCAAAATGCAGCTCCACGAGCAGCCCATCGAGCTGCGGGCCACGCTGGAGCGCCTGCGCGCACTCTTCATCTACCGGGCCGAGCAAAAGGGCCTGCGCTTCACGTACCACGTCACGCCCCACACCCCGGTCTGGGTGGTGACGGACGAAATCCGGCTGCTCCAAATCCTGTCCAACCTGGTGGCCAACGCCCTCAAATTCACCGAAGCTGGCACCGTGAGCGTGGTGGTAAGCAGCGTCAGCACCGACGGCGAGCGCCACACCCTGCGCTTTGCCGTCCAGGATTCGGGCATCGGCATTTCGCCGCTGGATGCGGCCCGGCTTTTCACCGATTTCACGCAGCTCGACCATTCGCCCAGCAAAGCCTACGGCGGCACCGGCCTGGGCCTGGCCATCAGCCGGCAACTGGCCGAGCGCCTGGGCGGCGAAATCGGGGTGCTCTCGGACGTGGGCGAGGGCAGCGTGTTCTGGTTCACCATCAGCTGCCGCGCCGCCGCGCCGCACGAGGTGCCCGCCGCCGCGCCCGTGCGGGCGGGCCGCCTCGAACGCTTCGCGACCCCGCCCCAGGTACTGCTTGTGGACGACAACCCCATCAACCGAAAAGTGGGCGAGCGCCTGCTCAGCAAGCTTGGCTGCGACGTGACGCTGGCCGCCGACGGCCCCGAAGCCATTGCCTGCGCCACGGCCCCGGCGGCGCGGTTCGACCTCATTTTTATGGACATTCAAATGCCTGGCATGGACGGCATTGCCGCCACCCGCGCCCTGCGCCAGCTACTGGGCACCGCCTGCCCGCCCGTGGTGGCGATGACGGCCTACTCGATGGAAGAGGATGCCGGCCGTTTCGTGCGCGAAGGCTTGGACGATTACGTGGCCAAGCCCGTCAAAAGCCGCCACCTCTACGACGTGCTGCACCGCTGGCTGAACCCGGCCGCCGAGCGCCCGGCGCTGCCGTCCGAAACCGAAGTGACCGAAACCGCAACTGTCAAAACCGAAGCGGCCGAAGCCCCCGAAGCCCCCGCCTTGCCGGCGGAGTTGCCAGTCGCCGCGCCCCACCCCGTGCTCGACCGGGCGCTGGTGCGCCAGATGCTGGAGCTGGGCGGTTCAGCATTTACCATTGCTTTGTACCAGGAGTTTGAAGAAGAGGCCCGTGAGCTATTGGTGGCTGCCGCGCCCGCGGTGGCCGCCGCCGACTTTAGGGCCCTGCTGCCCATGCTGCACCAGCTCAAAGGCACCGCCGGTACTTTGGGTGTGATGGCCCTGGCCGCGCAGGCCCGCGCCCTCGAACACGACCTGCAGGCTGGCCGCACGGCGGGAGCCGCCGCC
Organism: Hymenobacter sp.; assembly: GCA_025362615.1. Classification (GTDB taxonomy): domain Bacteria; phylum Bacteroidota; class Bacteroidia; order Cytophagales; family Hymenobacteraceae; genus Hymenobacter. Next base: position 2,859 of record JANYFQ010000630.1, read on the forward strand.
GATTTTCGGGCGCTGGGTCATTACTTTGCACACTTCGCCGCCGAGTACCTGGCGTTAGTCAGTGCCGAAAACCTCTGACCCCAGGCTTTAGTGTTGGTATTTGACCATATTTGCACTAAATTTTATTTTCCCTTCGACACCCTTCTCTTTGCCCGTTGCCATGACTGCCGAAACCACCCCGCAAAAAACCGTCCTCATTGCCGAAGACAGCTCCGTCATCCTCAACCTGACCCGCAAGATTCTGGAAATGCAGAAGTACAAAATCGTACTTGCCAAGAATGGCGGTGAAGTTCTCAAGCAACTCGAAGCCAACGAGGTAGATTGTGTGCTGATGGACATCAACATCCCCGTGAAAGACGGCATGGAATGCACCCGCGACATCCGCGCCCACGCCAACCCGCGCATCAACCAGCTGCCCATCATCGCCATCACCGGCAACGCCAACAACTACACGATGGACCAGTTCCGCCAGGCCGGCGTGACCGATTACCTGCCCAAACCCCTCGATTTTGATGCCCTCGTGCGCGTGGTGCGCCAGTACGTGGGGTAGGTTTTTTTCCTCAATGAGTGAATGAGTAAATGAGCGAGTGAGTGAATTATTAGTTGGCAGTGCTTCAACTTGCGTCACCCAACTATCAATTCACTCACTCGCTCATTCACGCATTCACTCATTGATTCCCAGCGCATGACCGTTACTTTCCTCGGCACCGGCACGTCTTCGGGGGTGCCGATGATTGGCTGCTCCTGCCCGGTGTGCCGTTCGCTCGACCCGCGCGACCAGCGCCTGCGCTCGGCCGTCCACATCGCCGCCGAAGGCCGCAGCCTGGTGGTGGACACCGGCCCCGATTTCCGGCAGCAAATGCTCCGCGCCCGCATCCAAAGCCTTGATGCCCTGTTGTTCACTCACGAGCACAAAGACCACACGGCGGGGCTGGACGACGTGCGGGCCTACAACTTCCGGCAGCGCCAGGCCCTGCCCGTCTTTGCCGAGCTGCGGGTGCTCGAACAACTCCAGCGCGAGTTTGCCTACGTGTTTGCGGCCCACAAATACCCCGGCGTGCCGCAACTCACGCTGCACCCCATCGAGCGCGACGACGTACCCTTCGACGTGCTGGGCCTGGCCGTGCAGCCGCTGCGGGCCATGCACCACAAGCTGCCCGTGCTGGGCTTCCGCCTCGGCGGCTTCGCCTACCTCACCGATGCCAACCACATCGGCCCCGAAACCATGCAGCAGCTGCGCGGGGCCGACGTGCTGGTGCTCAACGCCCTGCGCCGCGAGCCGCACATCTCGCACTTCACCCTGGCCGAGGCCGTCGCAATCCTGGAAGAATTGCAGCCCAAGCGGGCATTTCTGACGCACATCAGCCACCAGCTTGGCCCGCACCGCGAGGTGGAGGCCGAGTTGCCGGAGTGGATTCGGTTGGGGTATGATGGGTTGAAAATCAGGGTTTGAATGTTTCTGGTTGCCTGTTGCTTGTTTCTGGTTGAAAACGCACGCCAGCATTGCCCCTTTCAACCAGAAACGAGCAACAAGCAACCAGAAACACCGTCACTCCATGCACACCAACTACTATTTCCTGCGCCAACTGGCCCCTGCCCTCACGGCCCAACTGGCCGGCTACCGCGTGGCCGTGTGCTTTTCGCAGGAGAAAGACGAGCTGGTAGTGGGCCTTACCAACGGCGGACGCGAGTTCTGGCTCAAAGCCCAGTTAGGGGCCAATTTTCCGGCCCTGGCGCTGCCTGAAACCTTCCAGCGCGCCCGTAGCAACTCGGTCGATTTGTTTCCCGATTTGCTGGGCCAGCAGGTCGAAACCGTGGTGCCTTGGCCCCAGGACCGGGTGCTGCAAGTCAATTTCAGGAGCGGAGCGCGGCTCGTTTTCAAACTCTACGGCCCCCGCCCCAACGCCATTTTTCGGCTCGCGCCGGACGGCCCCGCCCAGCTTTTTCAGCAAAAGCTGACCGCCGATGCCGACCTGCGCCCGCTGACTGCCCCGCCCCTGCCAGCGCCCGGCAAAGTGGCTGCACCCTTGGCCGATGTGCCCCTGCGCTACCTCCGCGCCCACGGCTACGACGCGGCTGCGCCCGAAGCCCAAACCCGGCAACTCAACCAACTGCTGGCCCAGCTCGAAACGCCCGCCCACTACTACCTCATCCAGCTCGACGGCCGCACCCGCCTGAGCCTGCTGCCGCTGGGCGAAACCCTCGAAACGCTGCCCGGCACCGACCCCATCGCCGCGCTGCGCCGCTTCGTGCCGCTGGCCCTGGGCCGCCGCGCCCTCGAAACTGAAACCCGCCAATTGCGCCTGGCCCTGGAGCGCCGCGCCGCCGAAGCCAGCACTACGGCCGCCCACACCCAACGCCGCCTCCACGCCTTGGCCCACGAAGCCGGCTACCGCCACACCGCCGACCTGCTGCTGGCCAACCTGCACGAAATACCGCCCGGCGCGGCCGAAATTGAAGTGCTCGATTACCTCTCCGGTGAGCTGCGAACTATCAAACTAAAACCCACCGAAAAGCCCCAGCGTACCGCCGAAAACCTTTACCGCAAGGCCAAAAACCAGCAAATCGAGGAGCGCGAACTGGCCGCCCGCCTCGCCCGCCGCGAAGCCGACGCTTTCTTCGCCCTCGAACGCCTCGAAGAACTCGCCGCCGACCCCGCCCTGGCCGACCTGCGCGGCCTCCGCACCTGGCGCAAGCTCCACGGCCTCGACCCCGCCCAGGCTGCCGCCAAAGCCGGCACCGAGCTGCCCTTCAAGGTGTTTGAAGACCGGGGCTTTACGATTTTGGTGGGCCGCAACGCCCAGAACAACGACTTGCTCACCCAGAAATACGCCCACAAAGACGACCTCTGGCTGCACGCCAAAGACGTGGCCGGCTCGCACGTCGTCGTCCGGCATCGCGCCGGGCAGGCCGTGCCCGCGCCCGTGATAGAGCACGCCGCCCAGCTCGCCGCTTGGTACTCCAAGCGCCAGAACGACTCGCTGTGCCCGGTCATCATCACGCCCAAAAAGTTTGTCCGCAAGCCCAAGGGTGCCCGCCCCGGCCAGGTAAAAGTGGAGCGCGAAGACGTGCTGCTCGTGCGCCCCGCCAACCCCTTCGAGCGCGAGTCGGGCGGCGCATAAGCCGCCCGCGCCGTTGCTTTGCACCATGAACCCCCCCGCCCACGCCCTGCTCCTGCACTACTTCCCGGCCCTCACCCCGGCCCAGCTCCGCCAGTTTGCGCTCTTTGAAACCGAGTTTCGCGCCATCAACGAGCAAGTGAACCTGGTGGCCCGGCCCGACATCGACAACCTGGTCGAGCGCCACCTCCTGCACTCGCTGGCCATTGCCAAAGTGGTGCAATTTCCGCCCGGCAGCGCCGTGCTCGACGTGGGCACCGGCGGCGGCCTGCCCGGCCTGCCCCTGGCTATCCTGTTTCCCGAAGTGCAGTTCCGGCTCGTGGACAGCATCGGTAAAAAAATCCGTGCCGTGCAGTTCCTCGCCGGGGTCCTGGGCCTCGACAACGTGGTGGCCGAGCAAATCCGGGCCGAACAGGTGCGCCACAAATTCGATTTCGTCGTCAGCCGCGCCGTCACCCGCCTCGCCGCCTTCCACCCCTGGGTTGCCAAAAGCTACAAGCCCCGCCCCGCCGCCGGGGCCGGCCTCTACGCCCTCAAAGGCGGCGACCTGACCGAAGAAATCGCCGAAGCTGGCCTGAAAACGAAGGTTTTTGAGTTAAATAAATTTTTCCAGGAAGAATTTTTTGAAACCAAAAAAGTAGTGTTCGTCCCAGTGTAACGCGGGTTTGTCGAACCCCTACCGCTTTTCAGAAATTGAATAAAGCGCGTAGCTGTTCTGGGACAACGGGTTGTTGGTGCGAAACCGATAGTTCGTCTGGGTCACACGGCCCCGGTGCGACCATGTGCTGTAGTATGAAGTGGGACCAAAGCGCAGGTAGTACCCCGAAGTGCCTCCGCCACTCACTTCCCACGTCACTGCCATTGGTGGATTGAACGTGGCCACCGCCGCACCACAGCCAGTGGGGGTAGGAGCCTGACAGCTAGAAATCCAGCGACCCGTGCCATTGGGGGCCAATTCAAAAACGTCGTAGCCGAAGCTGGTGTTAGTACCAGGGCCCGACCACACCATTTTAACATCCCAAGTGCCAACCACCGCATTCCGGAAGTATGCTAGTGAGTCATTCGGCACAAACTCGGCATTCACTCGCTGCGTGACGCTAATTCCCAACGCCGTATTATCGTAAGTGGCATCCATTGTGAAAGGCGTTCGGGTGGTGATGGTGCTCGTGGCCCGCAACGTAAGCGTGTTGTTGATGGCCGTTGCCACCACGCTGATGGCCGAATTGGACACGTTGCGAATCCGCACCAGATTGGCCGACAGGGCTTTATTGCGACGAGCCACCGCGTCCTTCAGCGGCGTAACGTAAGGGGCCAGCGCGTTGCTGCCGCTGCCGAACCACGAGCGGACCCGGTTGTAACCGTCGATGAAGGCTTGGTTGAGGCTTTGCAGGCGCTCCAACGACGAGAAAATGCGGCCCAGCAAGGCCGAAGCCCGCGCATCGGCCGAGGCCATGCGCCGGCCCACCGCCGATACCGTGGCATTGGCCGTGCTGCCGTTCGAAAACGTGAACGGTGCCCCGCTGCCGGGGCTGCCGGTCAGGTTCAGGCTGGCTACCAAATCGAAACGGTTTGCCAGTTCCTCAATAAGTTTGGTGGCCTGGGCTAACTGGTAAACGGCCGCCGCTGCCGCCGCCACCGCCACGATTTTGGTGTAAAAACCTTCGGGTGCTTTGATGGCAAAGGCAAACAAGCCCACGCACGATACCGTAGTTACCATGTGGTCCACAAACAGTTGCCCGACGACGATGAAGGCATCAGCCGGGTCGCCGGTAAGGCGGCGCGGGGGCAGGGCGGCAAAGTCCACAGCCTCGAACGACATCTTTTGCAGCGCATAGGCGGCCTCCAGTTTCTCGCTGGCCGATAGGCTGGTTTGCAGCGTCCCAAAAGTTTGCTGCAAGCTGCGAAGCAGGGTCACGTTTTGGGCCGCTGTGGGCGAGAGCGTGTCCTGCCCCATCGCCGCGAGACGGGTCACGGCGGTGGTCAGCCGGGCATTGAAGGTGGTGAAAACCTGGTCAGGGTCCTGAATCGGGGCATAGGCACTCATCGTTAAGCTCGGCGGAGCCTGCACCCCCACCGCTGTCAGGTCGAGGACTAGGGCACCGGCGGGCAGCACGGGCACCACAAAAACGGCCTGCCTGATGTCGGTCTTGACCAGTTGCAGGCGGCGGCCCCCCACACCAATTTCCCAACTCTGGATGGCATCCAGGTCTACAGAAGTCGTCACGACTACCATATCGCCCGGCGTCACCGCGCTTTTGTCCAGCGTAGCCGTGCGGGAAGTAATTGGTATCACTGGGGTAGTGGGTTGCTCGACTTCTTTTTTGCAACCGGGGGTAATCAAAGCCACAATGAGCAGCAGGGCAAACAGCAGGCAGGAAAATTTTGACATGGCAAACGACAGGCAAGCGGTGTGCAGCACCGGGCCAACCCCGGCGGCTGAAAATGCCAGCACAAAAGTAGGGAAGTGGTTTACCCCAAAAAATACCTGCTTCTGGGTATTTTTGGGGTAAACCGCTTTTTAACGCCTGCCCATATGTTCTTCAAATCGCGGGTTGAAAACCCGCGCTACCCCGGCGTTTCGCGGGTCAGAAAATCCACCGCCCGCCGCTCGGAGTAGTACGGCCCATCCGGCAGCCCTTCGGCGAAGCCAACGTGCCCGCCACCGGCCGGAATTTCCAGAAAAAACGCGGCCGATGCCTCCGCTGCTGCCACGGGGTAGCAGGTGCCGGGCAGAAACGGGTCGTTGGCGGCATTCACCAGCAGCGTGGGTATCTCAATAGCGGCCAGATACTGCCCCGAGCTGGCGTGGGCGTAGTACGCCTCGGCCGAGGCGAAGCCGTGCATGGGAGCCGTATAGCGGTCGTCAAAATCAGGGAAATTACGCAGTTCCTCCAGCCCCGTCAGGTCCACGTCGGCCGGGTGAACGCCGGCTTTGGCCCGCACCTTCAGCCGCAGTGTTTTGAGAAAGCGCCGCATATACACTTGGTTTTGTAGCCGCCCGATATGTACGGCGCTGCTTTTGAGGTCGGTAGGGGTTGAAAACACCACGGCCCGCTGCACCTGAGGCGGCACCAGGGCCGGGTTTTCGCCCAAAAACTTGAGCGTCACGTTGCCGCCCGCCGAGAAGCCCACCAGAAACACGCGCTCGTAGCAGCCGGCGGCCAGGGCGTGGCCCAGCACCTGGGTCAGGTCGCCGGTGTCGCCGAGGTGGTAGGAGCGGAGCAGGCGGTTGGCCTCGCCGCCGCAGGAGCGGTAATTCCAGGCCAGGGCATCAAAACCCGCGTCGTTGAGCGCCCGCACCATGCCCCGAATGTAGGCCCGGTGGGTGTCGCCCTCAAGGCCGTGCGAGATGATAGCCAATGCATTAACCCGCCGGTGGGCGGGCAGCCGCGACCAGTCCAGGTCCAGAAAATCGCCGTCGGGCAGCTCCAGCCGCTCGCGCTCGTAAGCCACCGCCGGGCCGCTGCGCCACAGCCCCGGCACAATGGTTTGGGCATGGCCGTTGAGTTGATAAAACGGCGGCTGAAACGAGGAAGCAGCAACGAGTGGCATAAGCAGGAACGAATAGAGAGGGCAGAACCAACCGTAAAGTTCGGAAGTATTCGGCTTGCATACTAAAAAGCAGCGCGGGTTTTCAGCTCGTCAGGCAGGATGTAGCGCGGGTTTTCAACCCGTGCAGCCAGAAGTAGTAGGCGCTACTAAATTTTTTTCTGTCACCGTTTGCACCGCTCAAATCTTTGCGTACCTTTGCACTCCCAAACGACGAAACAACGGCCCCAGCGCCGACGCGATACCCACTCATGGCAAACCACAAATCGGCCCTCAAACGCATCCGCAGCAACGAAGCCAAGCGCGTATTGAACCGTTACCAGCACAAATCGACCCGCACAGCCATCAAAAAGCTGCGCCTCACCACCGACAAAACTTCTGCTCAAACGCAATTAGTAAAAGTCACGTCGATGCTCGACCGCTTGGCCAAAAAGAACATCATCCACAAAAACAAAGCTGCTAATAACAAAAGCAAGCTGACAAAACTCGTCAACGCGCTTTAGTGCGAGACGAGTTTAGGAGGGCCAGACTGCGCCGCCCCAAGGTCTGGTCCTCCGCTCTACACCGAATTGCCCCGTTCCAAGTTGGAACGGGGCAATTTGCGTTTCTGGAGGTAACATTGAAGCATTGGCGTTGTAAGGGAAATCAAGGCTCGTCAGCCTAATGCTTGCACCAATGATAAATAGAATTACGAATGTTCAGCCCATGCTCGTCAGCCCCTGTAATGCCAATGCAATCTTGTGTGCAGTTACTTTAATTTCAAATTCTGTGGCGGTTCTGTCTGCCAAATAATGTCATACCCAAATTTTACTAAGTCAAATAATCGAGTTAAATCCCAGCTTAGTTCGTCTTGATTACAATAATAACTTTCAATGTGTCCATACACGTTATAGCCTGAGATGTTGAATCCATCTTAAATATCATTAAACCAGATAATTTTTGTTCCACAAATTGCCACAACCCAAAACCCCCCACTTTCATCGCCAAATTGCTTTTCTATTCACTTTGCGGGTTCAACTTTAATTAATTGCCAAAAATTCCAAAGTTCTCCGTTCAAGTCGGTTTCTGTCCTTTGGATTTGGTCGTAAAGTTCAATTTTTGATATAGGCCTTCATTCTGTCATTGTAGTAGGTGTAATTGCACATAATGTTTGGCTCCACGCAACTCCCAAGCGTTGCGAGTTGCGTGAAGCCAGCTAAATTGAAGTGGTTTGCACAAGACCGTTACGCCACGCTCACCTTCACCATATTAGCTTTGCCTTTGTCCTGGATGGGCATGGCGCCGGTGTTGATGAATACGTCGCCGGCGACGAGGTGGCCGGTGGTGGTGAGCACGTAGCGGATGTCCGAAATCGTGCTGTCGGTGCTCACGAGGCGGTCGTAGTAGAAGCCGCGTACGCCCCACACCAGGCTCAGGGCGGTGAGCAGGGGGCGGTTGTCGGTGAAGATGAAGATGTCGGCTTTGGGGCGGTACTTGGCCAACTGAAAGGCGGTGTAGCCCCGGTGCGTCATGCCGGTGATGGCCTTGGCCCCGGTATTTTTGGCCAGGTGGCAAGCGGCCGACAAAATGCTGTCGGCCATGAAGTTCGGGCCATCGGCCGCTACCGGCCACCAGCGGTTAAACAGCTTGGGGCTGTGCGTTTCGACACTCAGAATCGTGCCCACCATCGAGCGGATGACCTCGGCCGGGTACGCGCCGACGGCCGTTTCGGCCGACAGCATCACGGCATCGGCCCCGTCGAGCACGGCATTGGCCACGTCGCTGGTTTCGGCGCGGGTGGGGCGGGGGGCCGTTATCATGCTCTCCATCATCTGCGTGGCTACGATGACGGGCTTGCCGGCCGCGTTGCACTTGGCAATTATCATCTTTTGCGCCATTGGCACTTCTTCCATTTTCACTTCCACGCCCAGGTCGCCGCGGGCCACCATGATGGCATCGGCCAGGGCGATGATTTCGTCGATGTTGCGCAGGCCATCGGGGGTTTCGATTTTGGCCACCACGCGGGTGGTTTTGCCCGCTTCGGCAATCAGGTTTTTGATGAAGCGAATGTCATCGGCCTTGCGGGCAAAGCTCAGCGCCACCCAGTCCACATCGTTTTCGAGGCCGAATTTGAGGTCTTCAATATCCTTCTCGGTCATGCTCGGGGCCGAAACCTCCGAATCGGGCAGGTTGATGCCTTTACGGGGCTTGACGAGGCCGCCGTAGATAACCTCGACCTCGACTTCGCTCTCGCGGTCGGTGGCCAGCACTTTCAACTCAATCTTGCCGTCGTCGATGAGGATTTGGTCGCCGGGCTTCACGTCGCGGGCCAGGCCCAGGTAAATGGTGCTGAGGCGGGTGGCGGTGCTAATTTCTTTCTCGCCGCACACCAGCTTGAGCTTGTCGCCCTGCTTGATTTCCACACCGCCGCCTTCCACATCGCCGAGGCGAATTTTGGGGCCTTGCAGGTCTTGTAGCAGGCCCACGGCCGTGCGCATATCCTTGTTGAGGCGGCGCACGGTGTTGATGACGGCGAGGTGCTCGTCGTGCGCCCCGTGCGAGAAATTGAGCCGGAACACGTCCACGCCCTCGCGGATGAGGGTGCCGAGGCGCTCGTAAGTGTTGGAGGCGGGGCCAACGGTGGCCACGATTTTGGTTTTGTTGCGGGCAGAAGGAGTGGGCTGCATACGGAGCGAATTGGAAGCGGCGTCAAAGGTCAGCGGCGGTCAAAAATACGACTTCGGCGGGCTACGGAGCCGTTCAAAAAATTAAATTTTCTTTGTATTTGAGCGTATTGGGGTCAAACTGGCAGACGTACTGCACGGCTGGGAGGGTGGTGAGGCGGTGGGTGAGGGCCTCGCCCGCCAGGTTGCCGGCACCGTTGGCCACGGTCAGCAGGTAGTCGTATTCCTTGATGTCGGGGGCCAAAAACGGTTTTTTGAGCGACGAAGCGCCCAGGCAGCGGTTGCGAAACAGGCGAAAAATTTGCGTTTCGTTGGTGTACTGGTAATGGCTGAACACCAAACGGCTGCCCGTGAGTAAGTGCAATTTTAACTCGGGCTGTCGCACGAAGCGCAGGCGCAACGCCCGGCCAATGGCCCAGGCCAGCGAGTAGTCGCGGGTGCTGCTGACGAGGCCGAAAAGGTCGAAATCGCATTCTTCCTCGCAGTCGAGCAGGGTAAAGGTTTTCATCGGGAGGGGCCAGGCAATGCGGGAGCAAAGCTACTGCTGCGTCGGGCTGACAGGGAAAACCGGGCACGCGGGCTGTTTTGTTGCCGCTTGGGGCGGCTGTAATGCTTGCGGCCGGGGGGCAGTTGGGCCGCAAGCCTCGGGGCGGTTGGTCAAAAACGGCCGTCGGCGCGGCGCATTTTTTTCTCCTTATGGCGTATGCCCAAATTTTGCACCGGCCCCCCCAACCGACTTCCCTGGCACCGTAAGATTTTCGGTTGTTTCTTTGTGCTCAAATCTTCCCCAAAACACCCCACGGAAATGTCTGAAATTGCAGAAAAAGTAAAGGCCATCATCATCGACAAACTCGGCGTTGAAGCCTCGGAAGTGACCACCGAAGCCAGCTTCACCAACGACCTGGGGGCTGACTCGCTCGATACCGTCGAGCTGATTATGGAATTCGAGAAAGAATTCAACGTGAGCATTCCCGACGACCAGGCCGAGAACATCGGCACCGTGGGCCAGGCCATCAGCTACCTCGAAGAACACGCCAAATAGAGGACCACAGATTGAACGGATTTTGACGGATTGAACGGATTTTTTGGGGTGCCGCGCCCCAGCGGTGTGCCCTGCCGTTGGGTTGGTCAAACCCCTTTTCTCAGTGTTTCTCCGAATTTCGTGGCAACGTGCCAATCTTGCACCGGCCGGCTTGCTGCCGGCCGGTTTTGGCATTTAAGGCGTTGGCTTGCTTGGCTAATGCGTAGCTGGGGGCGGAACCCCAAAAAATCCGTTCAATTCGTTAAAATTCGCTAAATCTGTGGTCATGTCCATCCGACGTGTTGTCGTTACCGGCCTCGGGGCCATCACGCCGCTGGGCAATACGGCCCTGGCTTATTGGGAAGGCCTGAAAAACGGAGTCAGCGGTGCCGCTGAAATCACGCGTTTCGACCCGGCCAAATTCAAAACCCGCTTCGCCTGCGAAGTGAAGGGCTACCACGCCGACGATTTTTTCGACCGCAAAGAACACCGCAAGATGGACCTTTTCACCCAATTTGGGGTGGTAGCGGCCGACGAAGCCATCGCCGACGCAGGCCTGCTCGCCGAAGGCAGCAAAATAGACAAGGACCGCGTGGGGGTGATTTGGGGCTCGGGCATCGGCGGGCTGAAGTCGTTGCAGGAAGAGTGCTTCCAGTTCGGGCGCGGCGACGGTACGCCGCGCTACTCGCCCTTCTTCATCCCGCGCATGATTGCCGACTCGGCCTCGGGCAATATTTCCATCAAAAATGGCTTCCGCGGGCCTAATTTCGTCACCACGTCGGCCTGCGCTTCGTCCAACGACGCCATCATTGCGGCCTTCAACTACATCCGCCTCGGCATGACCGACGTGGTAATCACGGGCGGCTCCGAAGCGGCCATTACCGAATCGGGCATTGGTGGCTTTAACGCTCTCAAGGCCATGAGCGAGCGCAACGACGACCCCGCCGGGGCCTCGCGGCCCTACGACCAGCACCGCGACGGCTTCGTGCTCGGCGAAGGAGCCGGGGCGCTTGTGCTCGAAGAATACGAGCACGCCAAAGCGCGGGGCGCGAAAATTTACGCCGAATTGATTGGCGGTGGAATGTCGTCGGATGCCTACCACATCACCGCCCCCGACCCCAGCGGCTCGGGCGTAGTACTGGTGATGCAGAACGCGTTGCGCGATGCCGGCATCCAGCCTGAAGACGTGGACTACATCAACACCCACGGCACAAGCACCCCGCTCGGCGACGGGGCCGAAATAAAGGCCATCGAAACCGTGTTCGGCGAATCGGCTCCCAAAATCAATATTTCGAGCACTAAAAGCATGACCGGGCACCTGCTCGGCGGTGCCGGCGGCATTGAGGCCGTGGCCTGCCTGCTGGCCATGCAGCACGGCCTCGTGCCGCCCACCATCAACCTAACCACCCCCGACCCGGAAATAAATCAGGCGCTGAATTTCACGCCCAATGTGGCCCAGGCCCGTGCCGTGCGCGTGGCCGTCAGCAACACGTTTGGGTTTGGGGGGCACAACACGAGCGTGATATTCAGGCAACTCGCCGACTAAACCGTGCCGCAGATTCAAACGGATTTAACGGATGAATTAACGGATGAAACGGAACGGGGCTTGCGCCCTTGACCGGGTTGAGTTGTCGCTCGTATTGCTTGTGTTACCAGTCCTTTTGGTAAGGCTGTTGTCGGCCGCGTCAGCGGCGTTCCGTTTCATCCGTCAAATCCGTTTGAACCTGCGGTGATTAATTTTTTCTCTCGTCTTTTTGGGTCAGATAAGGCGTTTCGGCAGGCCGTAGCCACTGTTACGGGGCTGAATCCGGGCAATATTCAACTGTACCGGCTGGCTTTTACGCACTCCTCAATGGTGCGGCAGCAGCCGGGGGTGGGGCGTCACAACAGCAACGAGCGGCTTGAGTTTCTGGGCGATGCCATCCTGGGTTCGGTTGTGGCAGAGTATCTGTTTCAGAAATACCCCTACGAGCAAGAGGGTTTTCTGACGGAAATGCGCTCGCGCATTGTCAATCGCGAGAGCCTCAACAACATCGCCCTCAAGCTGGGGTTGGATAAGCTGGTGCAGCTCGATGCCGGGCAGGGCCGGGCCGCCCGCTCGCGGTCGGTAAACGGCAACGCCCTCGAAGCCTTGGTGGGTGCCGTGTACCTGGACCAGGGCTACCAAATGGCCCGCAAATTTGTGCTCACGCGCCTCGTGAAAGGATTTGTGGACACGCACACGCTCACCACAACCACGATTAACTTCAAAAGCAAGCTGATAGAGTGGGCGCAGCGGCAAAACAAAGTATTGCGCTACGATGTCAGCGGCGATGCCCGCGACAGTGGGACAGTGGAGTTTTCGGCTACCGTGCTGCTCGACGAAGAAGCCGTGGCAACAGGCATGGGCCTGAGTAAAAAACAAGCAGAACAACTAGCCGCTGAACGGGCTTTGACGGTGCTGGGTGTGGCCTGAGGTATTGACCGTTGGCTGATGCCCGCCGGCCGCCGGCCGCCGGCTTTCAATATTTTATTGCTACTTTATAAATTATTCTCTCAAAGCAGATGAGCAAGAAATTAATACGGTTCGATTGGGCAATAAAACGGCTCCTGCGCAATAAGGCCAACTTTGTGGTACTCGAAGGTTTTTTGAGCGAGCTATTGTTCGATGCCATTAAAATTGAGCAAATACTGGAAAGCGAAGCAAACCAGGAAACGGACGACGACAAATTTAATCGGGTTGACATTCTGACGCAGAATTCAAAGCACGAGTTGATTATTGTCGAAATTCAAAGCTCGTATGAAATTGACTACTTCCAGCGCATGGCGTATGGCGTGTCGAAAAGCATTGCGGAGAATCTAAAAATCGGCCAGCAATACGCGGACATTAAGAAAGTAATTTCCATCAACATCGTTTACTTCGACCTGGGGCAAGGAGAAGATTATATCTACAAAGGCAAAACCAAATTTATTGGAATACACCAAAAGGACGTGCTGGGGCTTTCGGACAAGCAAAAAACAACTTTTGCTAAAGAAACCGTGGCCGACATTTTTCCAGAGTTTTACCTGCTGAAGGTAAATCAATTCAACGACCATGCCCACGACACCTTGGATGAGTGGGTTTATTTCCTGAAAAACAGCGAGGTACGGGACGAGTTTCGGGCTAAAGGACTGAAGGAAGCGGGCGAAGTGCTCGACATCATGCGCTTGCCGAAGGACGACGAATATGGTTACAACCGCTACCTCGACAGCCTGCATCTAAAGGCCAGCGAACTATTTACGCTTCAAACGGAGGCGGAATTTAAGTTGAAGGCAGAAATTGCCGTTAATTTATTGACCATCGGCCTCGCTATTAGTGAAATAGCCAAAGCTACGGGGTTGAGCATATTGCAAATAGAAGGGTTGATACAGAAATAATAAAAGGCCAAAAATTATACAATTATTTTATAATCTTTGTCATTCGCCGAAAATTGAGGACGGTGAACACGCCAATTCCGCCCTGCACGGTACTGTAGATGGCCGACGGTTGGGCGAAGGGGTTGCCATTAGCGTTGCGAGCGTCGTTGAGAGAGCGGCGAAAACGGTAAAAGGCTTGGTCGGCGTGGTAGAGGGTAGCTGTGACGGTGTCGCCGTCGAAGAAGCGGTAGCTGGTGCCGACGGTGAAATTCCGGCCGTTGTTGAGACGGTCTTCGAGAAAAATATCAGTTTCAGGGCGTCGGTGCAGTACGCCACGGGCTGGGTCGCCCTTGTGGAGTTGGATGCGGTACGTGTCGCCTGGTGCAGCAGGGTCGCGGAAATTGGTGAGGAAGTATGCTTTGCGCTCGTTCCCTGTTTTGTCGTTGAACTTATAATCTACCGAATCAATGGCCACGTTGCTGGGCACAATGGCGGTGCCAGTTACGCGGCGGCCCCGGGTGTCGAAGGCAGTGATTTGGAACACGTCGCCGGGCCGGGCTACAAGCGGCGTACTGCCGATGTGGGTATGAAATTTTTCGTTCAGCACTGTATCGAGCAGAGCTTGCGGATTGGGACTGAAACCCAGCGGTACTACCGTGCCATCGGGCATGGTCAGGGCCACCGTAACATCGGTGGGGACGGAGGGCAGGGCATTGGGATTGAGGTAGGTAACGGACTCGGTGACGGTGAGACTGGGCAATGCATCGTTTTGCAGATAGCACTCCAGCACGAGTTCTGAGTCGTAGCTGGGCAGTTTCACATCAACATCCTTTTGCAAATTGCAACTGGCAAGTAGAGGGCCGGCCAATAGGGCCGAAATTTGAAAATAAGCCAAATGAAATCGCATGATTAAAAAATAAAAAAAGCTGCAATAAAAAATTAGCGCAGTCGATGAAATCTAATTCGTGAACAAAAACCCATAAATCAAATTCAGATAAAAAATCAGCAAAAGCAAAAGAAATAGCGTTAAACAACGCTCAAAAACGAAAATTATAAGTAACCGACGGAATAACCGGAAATAACGAAACCTGCTGCGCCCGAAAGCCGGTAATGCGGTCGGTTTGTTTGTTACGCAAGGTTTCAAAAAAGATAAAATATGCATTTCGCCGGTCGAGGGCATTATAAATACTGAAGGTTAAATCCTGGTTGCGGCGGCTGCCAATTTTGTATACCATTCCCAAATCGAGGCGCAGGTAATCGATGAGGCGGTAGGAGTTGCGGTCGGGGTAGACGGGGATGGGGCGCGGGTCGAGGCCGGTGCTGGAACCCACGATGTCTTGTACGCCAAAGCGGCCCAGGGGCAGCGTGGCGAGGTTGCCGCTGGTAAATATGAAGCTGCCCGTGAGGCTGATACGGGCGTTGAGCTGGTGAATGACGACGGCCGTGAGGTTGTGGCGGCGGTCGTAGTTGGGGTGGTAGTCGCGGCCACCGTTCACGCCGTTGGTGCCGTTTTGGGGCGGGGTGTTGCGCCAGGCCCAGGCCAGGGTGTAACCTATCCAGCCGGTGGTTTTGCCGGTTTTCTTTTCGAGGTAGATTTCGTTGCCATAGCTCCAGCTACGGCCGAAAATGAATTCCTGGTCGAGGTTGGGATTGACAAATAGTTGGGCACCGTCGCGGAAGTCAATTTGATTCTGGCCCCATTTGTAATACACTTCGTTGGTGAGTAAATACTTGCCATCGCCCAGCAAAAAGCTCACGCCAGTGCTGGCTTGTTGCGAGCGTTGGGGCTTGACGCTGAGGCGCGAAGGATACCAAATGTCGGTGGGCAGCGACGCGCCCGAGTTCGACAC
The DNA here is from genome assembly GCA_025362615.1 of Hymenobacter sp. Classification (GTDB taxonomy): domain Bacteria; phylum Bacteroidota; class Bacteroidia; order Cytophagales; family Hymenobacteraceae; genus Hymenobacter. Next base: position 18,436 of record JANYFQ010000630.1, read on the forward strand.
CAAATGCACGTACTGGTACATGAGCGCGTAGCTGGCCTTGAGCGAAGTGCGCTCCGAGAGCGAGAACCGGGCTGAGGCGCGGGGCTCAAGGCCGGCGTAGGCTTGGTCGCCGCTGCGGAAGCCACTCAGGCGCAGACCGCCTTCGAACTGCAATTTTTCGGACGCTTTGTAGCTGTCGTTGAGGTAGATGCCGCCTTCCTGGCCGGTGTAGCTGACGGTGTTGCCGAAGTCGATGCGGCCGTCGGAAGAAGCGGCCGAAAGGCGACCGACCCCAAATTGGTGGTGGGTAAAGAGCGCCCCAAACTTGAGCGCGTGGCGGTCGGTGGGCGCGTACTCGAAATCGGTTCGGCCGCTGTAATCCAGAATAGACGAGCCGAGCTGGAAGCTGAACTGGTCGAGTTTATTGGTCAGGTCGTATTTATAATCGGAAACCGACACGGTGGTATTAACCGATAATTTGGGCGAAAAAACGTGATTCCAGCGCAAAGAGCCAATGGTGTTGCCCCAATTGAAATTGAAGTTAAAGCCGCCATTGCTGCTGAAACCGAAAACGTCGCGGCCTAAGTAGCCCGTGAAAAATAATTGGTCCTTCGTGCCCAGCGTGTAATTGGCTTTGGCGTTGAAATCGTAGAAATAGTAGTCGGGAATGGGGCTGAAATTCTCTTTGTTTTTGTTGCGCTCGTTGAGCTGGCGGGTGAAGATGTCGAAGTACGTGCGGCGGCCCGACACAATCCAGGAGCCTTTGCCTTTGTTGATTGGGCCTTCCAGTGTCAGGCGCGACGAGATGAGGCCGATACCGCCCGTCACGCCGAATTTTTGGCGGTCGCCTTCGCGCAGCTTCACGTCCACGACCGACGAAAGTCGCCCGCCGTACTGCGCCGGGAAGGCCGATTTGTATAAATCGACGCTGCTCACGGCGTCGGAATTAAAGACCGAAAACAGCCCAAACAAGTGGTTGGGGTTGTACACCAGCGCCCCGTCGAGCAGCACCAGGTTTTGGTCGGCCGAGCCGCCGCGTACAAACAGGCCGCTCGTGCCCTCGCCGCCGCTTTGCACGCCGGGCTTGAGTTGCAACGTCTTCAGAATATCCACCTCACCAAACAGGGCCGGTAGTAGCTTGGCCTCGCGGATGGTGAGGCGCTCGACCCCCATTTGGGTGGTTTTGAGCTTTTGCTCAAGGCTTTGGCTGCCCTGCACAATAACTTCGCCCAACTCGTTGGCGTTCTCGACCAAATCGAACGACAGGCGTTGGTTGCGCGTGAGGGTGATGTCGCGGGACTGGGGCAGGTAGCCGATAAAGGCAATTTCGAGGCGGTGCCGCCCGGCGGGCAAGGTCAGTACGAAGTGGCCCAGCGAGTCGGCGGCCGTGCCGGTGCCCAGGACGGGCACGGCCACGCTGGCCCCCGGCAGCGCTCCGCCGCCCGCCGCCCGCACAGTGCCGCTGAGCGTGAAACGCCCCCCGGTTTGAGCGAAAACTGGGCTGCTGGTCAGCAAGAGCAACAAATAGCCCACCCAGGGCCGTTGGATCCGGCCCACTAATTTTGATAGCATAAGCAATGAACAGCGGTCCGGCGAAGCACAAAATTACGGCCGGCCGTTTGCCCAACATCGCCGCCGCCAAAGTAGTGCGTCCGGCCGTGGGCGAAGGAGCCAGCCTAACTTAAAAAAGGAGCCAGCGCCTGCCGGAGTTGCGGCGCGGGCACGGCCCCGGTCTGCCGCCACACGGGCCGGCCTTGTCGGAATAAAATCAGCGTTGGTACGCTCTGGACGCGGTATTGCTGGGCGGCGGCGGGGTTTTTGTCGATGTCAATTTTAACGACCCGCAGCTTGCCCGCGTACTGGGCCGCCACTTGTTCGAGGACGGGAGCCATTGCTTTGCAAGGGCCGCACCAGGTGGCAAAAAAATCGACCAGCACCGGCATTCCGGGGCTGGCAAGGAGGTCGGCGAAGGACTTGCGGGGCATGGGGTGGGGTTGGAAAATGAGAAGAACGGGGAAGAATGAAGCAATGCAGCAGCCAGACGACACAGTGGCGTGAGCCAACCAATAACTTGATGCAGCCAATACAGAAACTAAAACGACACACCACGCAAATAATTGGGGCTGGGGTGCATATATTTGCCGTCAACTCATTAGTTCTTCACCGTTGTACTATGTTTCGTTTCTATAAACCAGTGATTTTGGCGGTTTCGCTGCTGGGCGGCGCTTTGCCGGCCGCCTGGGGGCAGGCCGCCGTGGTCAGTACGGTGGCCGGCAGCGGCACGGCGGGCCGCGCCGACGGGCCAGCGGCCACGGCGCAGTTCAACCAACCCTACGGCGTGGCCCTTGATGCGCAAGGCAACGCCTACGTGGCCGACCGTCTCAACCACGTCATCCGCAAAATAACGGCGGCTGGTGTAGTGACGACCTTCGCCGGCAACGGCACGGCGGGCTACGGCGACGACCCCGTGGGGCTGCTGGCCGGTTTCGATATGCCGCACTCGGTGTTGCTGACCCCGGCCGGCAACCTGCTCGTGGCCGACACCGGCAACGACTGCATCCGGCAAATCAGCCCGGCCGGGGCCGTCACGACATTTGCTGGCTCCTTTACTGGAGGCTACGTGGACGGGCCGGCCGCTACCGCCCGGTTTTCCGGCCCCATCGGCATCGTACAAGATGCTGCCGGGAATGTGTACGTGGCCGATGCCGACAACTTTCGTATCCGCCGCATTGACCCAGCGGGCATGGTTAGCACCATCGCCGGAAGCGGAGTGCGCGGGCACCTGGACGGCCCGGCGGCCACGGCCCGCTTTTTTGAGCCGCAGGGCATTACCCTCGACGCGGCGGGCAACCTCTACATCGCCGACCGGGCGGGCAACCGCATCCGCAAGCTCACGCCGGCCGGCGTGGTGAGCACCTACGCGGGCGGGGCCACCGGCGGCTACCTCGACGGCCCGGCGGCCACCGCCCGCTTCAACGCGCCCATCGGCGTGGCCGTGGATGCCGGCAGTGGCGACGTGTACGTGAGCGACCGCGACAACCAGCGCCTGCGTCGCATTGAGGCCGCTACCAGTTTGGTGAGTACAGTAGCAGGCACCGGCGCGGTGGGCAACACCGATGGCCCCGCCCCGACGGCCCGCTTCGCCAGCCCTCGGGGCTTGGCCTTGCATCGGGGCAGCCTTTACGTGGCCGACCTCGCCAATCACCGCATCCGGCGCGTGTCCGGGCTGCCGCTGGCCGCTACTGGTGCTCGCCCGGTGCTGCCCGTGCCGACGCTGGAGGTGTATCCGAATCCGGCCGCTGGCCCCGTGGCCGTGCGCTACCACCTGCCGCAAGCCGGGCGCGTGAGCTCAACCCTGATTGACGGGCTGGGCCGCCCCGTGGCCCGCCCCGTGGCGGAAGGCTGGCGGAGCGGCGGCTGGCACGAAGCCCGCCTGACAACCGAGCACCTGCCCGCCGGGCTATATTTCGTCCAACTGACGGTAACTGGTCAAACCTTAACCCAACGCTTGGCGCTGACCCGCTGAGTGCTATTTCAACTCCCAATCCCCAATTACATTCACCTCCCATGAAAAATTTACACACCCTTCCCGCCTCCCCCTCATCTAGTTCATTACTAACTGGTTGGCTATTTTTCTTGGGAGTGCTGTGGGCTAGTTACGGCCATGCTCAAGAACGACCGATGGCCGTGGTGTACGACGAAAAAGAACAACCTTCGCACATCGAGCGCGAGGTCATCGTTCGATTTGACCCAGCGGAAATTAACGTCCGTGCCGTGGATGACATCGAATTTCAAGGCGGCCTTCTCAAGGAAGTACTACGCGACGGTGCGATTGAGCAGCTTTCGAAAGTGCTTGGTTACGATGCCGGGGGCGTTGAGGTCTTCAAGATATTCACCCGAATGACGAGCGCCGACACGCTTTCCGTCACGCGGTTGGGCGACACCATCCGCGTTGATGACCATTGGGCTACGTTTGTGCTGCAACTGCCGAAAGGCTTCAACGAGCAGGAAACGAGTAAACGGCTGAACGAGGCATCGCCGCTGGTAAGATACGCGCACTTGAATTGGGTGCTGCAAAGTAGCAGGCCCATAACTCCAATGGGAACCCCGCAGGATGCCCTTTTCACGCAGCAAGCCAATCTGCAGCCAACGTCGTTGTACAAAAACGGGCACATTAATATTTTGGGCGCTTGGGCAAATGCGACAACTGGCTCAAATGCTGTTCGCGTGGGCGTGGTGGACAGCGGAATTGACAACCAACACCCTGACTTTGCGCTGACACCCTTCACTTCAGTAGTTACGGGAGGACGTAACTATGTGCCGGGCGCACCAGCCTGGGACCCGCGTCTTCCGCAGGATTTCAATGGGCACGGCACCGCAGCTGCTGGCATCATCGGAGCAATACGCAACAATCAAACAGGTATTGCGGGCATTGCCGGGGGTACTTACGGCGTTTCTCCAAGCAGACCCGGTGTCCAACTTTTTGACCTGAGAGCCCTTGCCTTCAACGGCCAAACGGTAGTGAGTACGTTGGCCGCTACCATTGTAGATGGAGCCTCCAATTTTGTTTCCAGTGGGGGTGGGGCCGGTCTTGACATATTGAACATCAGTGCAGGCAGCACCGCAGCAGCTTCTCCTGGTGGGCCGAGTACTTTAAAAGATGCTATGCGAACGGCCTACCAGAACAACTGCATTGTAGTAGCTGCTCGTGGCAATGGTGCCTCTGCCACTACCACTGTTACTTCGCCCTATTTTCCGGCCACCTTTTTTGATGATTGGGTGATAAGCGTAGGAGCTAGTGGCACCGACGGCCAGTACAAGTACAGCGGTAACGGCAATAATGCTACAAACGCCGGTGCTTTCGTTGACCCAAGCGACCGAGCCTATGAAAGCAGCTACGGAAGTGGAATGGACCTCATTGCGCCTGGCACAACTGCTCTTGTAGTAACTACTGGCTCACGAAATGCGCCAACACCTCCCTTGTTTGGAACAGCAATACCTGGGTACCCAAACTATACTACTTTTAACGGAACTTCAGCCGCCGCGCCGCACGTAGCAGGGGTAGCAGCACTGGTGCTCAGCAATTTTAACACGCCAAGCAATAAACTCGCTCCAGAAGACGTGGAACAATTGCTGCAATTCACGGCAAAAGACCGGAACAATGCCATGCAACAGGCACCTAATATCCCGCTTGCCACCCCTGGCTACGATGACCTCACAGGCTGGGGATTACTGGATGCCGGGGCTGCAATGGAACGCTCGAAGCCCGGTGTTTACAAGTTTGTTCATGCCCGCATCCTGACAAGGACTAACCAAGGACCGCTTTTATCAAATCAGCAGATAACGCTGGCATCGAACTACACTAGCCGTAACAGCGGTATAACGTATAGCGGAGGCATTCCAATTACAGCAGACATTTATAGGGTTTCTACTACTGTACAGGTACGTTCGTCCAACGGCACAGGTAACCCAGTGGTTCCGGTGCCTGATGCTGCCGACGCGCTCCTACGGGTCTGGCCTCGCAACGGGGCTTCTAATATGTGGGGGCCTGTTGGTAATACTGGGCTTGTAACCCCGGAACCGGGCATTCGGGTAACTTCTCCTAATGCGCCGCCCCTCAATGCACCGTATTACACCCAGTTAGCCAACCAGAACACAATTGTGGTAGAAGGGTATGCTTACCTCGTACGTGTACCGAACTCAACGTCGGGGCAGGTCGAATGGATACCGAATGACCCCACCACTAACGCACGATTTGACCTAACCTTTTACACCTACAACCAAGCAAAGGATTATCCTTATTATTACAATCGTGCGGCAACCGGATTCTCTTCGACTGCTTATCCTAACCCAGCGGCCCGTAACATGGCAATCACATACGATGACAGTCCGAATAATGGGACAGCAGTAGTCGAAATTTGGTCTATGACTGGCCGTAAAATGCAGCAATTCAGTTTTGCTGCGGCTACCGATTTTGGTTTACGTACCGTGCAGTTGGAATTACCGGAACTGCCAACCGGCCTCTACACCTACCGGCTGATTACCGCTCAAGGCGTAAGCGTGGGCAAGTTTATTAAGGAGTAGAACGCCATGAGAGCGTTGCTGAGCAAAAGTTTGGCTGTGGCTGGACTCTTGGTGTTGCTGGGCTGCTCGAGGCTGCTAACGCCAGCGTTTCGACTTGCTGCCCCCAGTAACCCGGCTGCCCCCGTGGATTGCAGCCCGATAGTATTCAAGAAAATCCCCGACGACTGGGTTACAGCACCAGAGTTCGGCTGGCACGTTTTTCCGGATGGATGCCTGCGCCGCCACCCCGTTTTCAACCCATATAACCCCGATGAAGTAGCCTACCGGCTGGACAGTGGCAGCGGTTTCGCTCGGCGCTCGGCGCATGAAAAGCATCCGAACGGCATTTGGGTGGTGAACCTTCGTACAAAGCAGCAACACCAACTGCCCGACAGCTATGACACTTTTGATTACCAGCCACGGCCCGGCAATAACTACTGGTTGACTTGCAAGTTTGGGACGGAATTGTGGGGCCTCAACGGGCAAAACGGGGGCCGGCGGCTCCTCATTAACCCGGCTCCCGAAGGAGCAAAGTGGAGCCCCGACGGGCGGCAATTGGTGAGCCGCGCTTGGGAAACGGGGGCCCCGCAAGGCCCCTTCACGGGGCACTTGCTGCTCTCGGATACCGCTGGGCACCGCATTCTTGCTCCTGTGCTGGAAGCCCGCGCCGGGCTGCCGGGTCCGTGGTCACCGGATGGTCGGTGGCTGCTGCTGGGCGCTCCCGAAGCAGCCGTGCGTACAGTGTGCCTCTACGAGTTTGCCACAGGCAATTTGCAATTCGTCCGCCTGCCGTTCGATGCTGCGCTGCCTTGGGCAGATGCCTCCTGGGTAGGGGCGGCGTGGCTACCCGATTCTCAAGGTTTCGTATGGTGCATTGACGGAGGGCTTTACCGCACTTCGCTGGCCACTGGCATTACCACCCAGCTACGGGCCGTGTGCATCCGCCAAATTTATGAAGCGGTTTCGGTGGCGAGCGATGGACAACAAATGGTACTGCAACGCGCCGACCAGCGCATTCACTCCGACAGCCTCCACCGGCATCGTGCCACCAACCTCTGGACAATGAACTTGGACGGTTCCAACGAGCGCAAAATGGTGTTTCGGAAAAGCCGCCAACGCAAGTGAGTTGGTTTCTAAATTCATAAAAAAAGGCGGCCACTCGCATAGAGGAGCCGCCTTTTTTGATAGAAGACCGAGGCCATCGTTTTCGCCAACCGGCCTTCATCGCTACTTTATCACCGTCACGTCGTTGGCGGTTTCGGGGAAGGTGAAACGGCCGCCGACGGCTTTTTTGCCGCCCACCAGGCACTCCCAGGTGTAGCGGCCGGGCACGGCCTTGGCGGCCTCGCCGCCTTCGGTTTTGAAGTAGTCCGGCTCCGAAGGTTCGGTGGGGAAGAGGACGTCGATGCCGCTTTGGCCTTTTTCTAATTCTTTTACCAGCAGGTAATCTTTGCCGGTTTTTTCGTTGTGAACCACGAAGGTGGCCGTGTAGGGGCCAAGCTGGCCGAATTTGTCGAGTACGCCGAGTTTGATTTGGGCCGTGGTACTTACCATCCACGTTTGGGCGCGAGCGCCAGCCGTCGAAGCGAAAGTCAGTACGAGCAAAAGGGCGGCTAAGCGCCCCCAGGCAGGCAATCTAAAAGTGCGAACCAGAGCAGGTAAGGTTAGTTTCATGGCAAAGAGGTGTTGGGAATGAATAGGACTATGACGACCCAAAAGTGTGTTCGTTGCTATCTTCGCCAGGCAAGATAACACTTTACCGGGCAGACGCACGTAATGAGGGGATTTGAGGACTGCTTAATTTTCGGTAAAACAAAGGGTGTACCAACTTTTTAATGCGTTATGTCCCGTAGTTCGCGCCTGCGCCTGGCCACTGCGCCGCCCCTGGTGTTGCCCACCGAAACGCGCTGCGGCCTCTGCGAGCGGGCGGTGGGGAGCACCTCGCGGCACCACCTGGTGCCCAAGGCCGAAGGGGGCCGCTTTGGTGAGGTGGTGGACTTGTGCCAGCCCTGCCACAGCAGCGTTCATCGCTTTTTGAGCAACCGCGACCTGGCCCGCCGCTACGCTACGGTAGATGCCCTGCGGCAGGCCGAGGAACTGCAGGGCTACCTGCACTGGGTGCGGCGGCAGCGCGTCGAGCGCATCCGCAACCGGCGGGGGGTGTGAATTATGAGTTATGAGTTATGAATTATGCCTCGCTTGCCCAAAAGGCAGAAGCACAAAATAATTAATAACTAATAACTCATAATTAAATTTTGAACCAGAGCGTGAGGACGAACGCCGCGCTCAGGCAGAGCGACGACACCACGTTGAGGCGCATGGTGCGCTCGAAATTGGCGGCGGCGGGGTCGCGCCACACCTGCACGGCCCAGCGGCCAAACACGAAAACGACCGGCAGCGTAGCCGCACCGAAGAGCAGCAACGAGCGCCACTCCTGCCGCTGCGCGTAGGCCAGGGCCAGGGTGCCGGCACCGGCCAGCAAGCCGATGGCGGCGAAAACAAACGTGCCCCGAATGCCCAGCTGCAAGCTTAGCGTGTGGTCGCCGCGCCGTGCATCTTCTTCGTGCTGATACACCTGGGTAAGCGGATAGGAGCCGCACAGGAATAGGGAGCTGACGAGGGCCAGCAACAAATTGGAAGTGTCAAAAATTAAGAAGCGGCTGGCTCCTACGCCTACCTGGGTCATCAAAAAAGTGAAGGCCCCCTGAAACACCACCACCACTGCCGTGCTTAGCAGCGGATATTTTTTCAGCCGGATGCCCTCGAAGCTGTACGCCTTCGACACCAGTAAATAAATCAGCAGCAATGCCGCAAATAACGGACTTAGCAGCCCGGCACCGGCCAGGGCCAGGGCATCGAAAAGCCACACCAGGTGCAGCAACTCGGGCGTAACCGGGGGCGGGCTTTTGAGGCCGCCGATGCTGCCTTCGTCGCGGTCGTAGAACGAGTTGTAGCCGTTGGATGCCGGATAGGCCAGCAGGTGCAGCACCACAAACACGCCCAGCGCCCGCCCGCCCGACCAGACCCCGGCCGGCAACGCGCTGAGACCGAACCAGTAAACGGGCATCAAGAACACAGAAAAGGGAATGCGCAACAGGAGCAGTGCCCGGCGGTAGGCTTTTAAGGTTTCTGGTTGCTGGTTACTTGTTTCTGGTTGCACGTTTTGGGTGGTTGGGGCTGGAACGGTGGTTTTTTCTGCGTAAAATACTGATAATGAGCAATAAAGTAATGAGCGACAAGAAACGTGAAACCAGCAGTCCTCACCTCGGCCAACCGATGAGGTAGGTGACTTGCGCCCCCCAGCGGCACCGCTTTTTGCCCGCTTCCCAGGCAAAAACCCCCGTGGGGTCGGCCTGCCGGGCCAGCGCCAGGAGCTGCGCCGGCGAGTACATCCGCAGCAGCGACACCGTGCCGTCCCAGATAGTGCAGAGCGGAATCAGGGGCAGCAAGTACGTAAAAAGCAGCCGGCTGAAACGGAAAGGTCGGAAAAATGGCGTCAGCAGGAGTTGGGCCAGGGGCAGCACCGTCCAGGCCGCCGCAAACTCCCACCAGTTGCGGCCCGCGCCCTCGAACACGCCGATGCCAGCGTTGGCTTGGACGGCGTTGGCCAGCAGCGCCGTGGCCGCCGGCGGGGCAAAGTGGTGAAAGGCGGAGAAAATGGTGCGGAAGCCAGCGAGGTGGGCGGGCACTTGCACCGCATCGATGGGCTGCGGCTCGCCGCGCACGGCCCCGTGGGTGCGGGCCGAAAGGTCGGCCCAGGCGGTGGGTTGGGGGTAAAGGTCGGTGAGGACGACGCGCAGGCCGGGGTGGCCGGCGGCTTGCAGTTCGCGCCACAGGCCCTCGGTGCCGCCGCCCGCGCCCGCACCTAGCTCCAGCAGCGTGGTGTGGCCGGTGCGGTGCAAGGCTTCGGCCAGCAGCGGCACGATGGGGCGGTAGATGTGCAGCGCCGAAATCATAAACCGCAGGTAGTCCATCATGCCCGCCCGCAGCACCGCCGGGAACCAGGGCAGGTCTTCAAACTCAAAGAGGCGTATTTTCTTCACGGGGCGGCATACGTAATTCGGCGGCCAGCCGCCACGAAGCCCAAGCGGTGGAGAACAGCCAGGGCAGGCTGACTACCTGGAAAAGGCCCGCAAAGTAGGCTAGTTTCTGGACGGAGCTTGTGGTGTGGTGCGGATAGGTAAGCCACCAGTACCAAAGCACCAGCAGCGCCACATTCGCCTCAAAACCAAACATTGAGCCGCCCACCAGGTGCCACCGGCTGCGGGCTTGGCGGCACAACCACCGCAACCAAGGCTGCCGCAGCAAGCCGCCCACGGCCGACGGAACGCCCACAAAGCAAACCAGCATGAGACCCCAGATTATCGTCGCACCTGCGAAGCCCCCGCTGCCGACCATTTTGAGCGAAAATCCAGTCGGCGCGCAACGCAGTTGGTCGTACAGTTCGATTATCCCCAGCGCAAGCATTCCCAACAGCAGCCCTTGCCACCAGTGGCGGCGGTAGTGCCGCCAGCAAGCCGCCCGAATGGCTTGGGGCGACGGGCCGCCCGAAGGCCAGGACGCAAGCCGGTCAGAAAAATTATTTTCGGTCATCATACCACAAACATACAAGTTGTTGTTGTAACTTTGCATCACAAAGCACTTCGAGAACTATGAAGCCCGCCCCTCCCGCCTTTGCCGACCCGTTGGCCCAACTCACCGAAATACGCGCCATTATGGAGCGCAGCTCACGCTTTTTGTCGCTTTCGGGCCTGAGCGGGGTGGGGGCGGGGCTGGTGGCGCTGGCGGGCGCGGCGGCGGCGCACCTTTACCTGCAAAGCCACTACCCGGCCGGCTACGTCGGTTTGCTCGACGGTTCGCGGGCCGAGCGGCTGGCGGCGCTGCCGTTTTTATTACTGCTGGCCAGCAGCATGGCAGGCGCGGCGGTGCTGGTGGCCTGGTACTTCACGCGCCGCCGGATGCAGCAGCAGGGCAGCACCCAGCCGCTCTGGAACAGCCTGACGCGGCGGCTGTTGGTGGCGCTGGCGCTGCCGCTGGGGGTGGGCGGCCTGTTTTGCCTGCGGCTGTATCTGGGGGCCGATGCCGGGCTGGTGGTGCCGGGGCTGCTGGTTTTTTACGGCCTGGCGCTGCTGAATGCCAGCAAGTACACGTTCACCGAAATTCGGTGGTTGGGCCTGACGCAGACGGTGTTGGGGCTGGTGGCGATGCTGAACCCAGCCGGGGGCCTCGTCTTTTTTGGGTTGGGCTTTGGACTGGGGCACATCGGCTACGGCCTGCTCATGTACGCCCGTTACGAGCGGCCCGGCGCGGCGGCTGCCCCGGCCGCATGAAGCACCTCATCCACACCCTCAACAAAGCCTTCGACCACCGGGTGCGCCTCGGAGTGATGGCCGTGCTGATGACCACCGAAACTGTGAGCTTCAACGACTTGAAGGATATTCTGGGCCTTACCGACGGCAACCTGGCCAGCCACGTAGCTGCCCTCGAAAGAGCCGACTATTTGCTGGTGAGCAAGCAGTTTATCGGCAAGAAGCCGAATACGACTTATGCCGCCACGGCGGCAGGACGGGCAGCATTTCGGGCGCATTTGGCAACCCTGGAACAACTGACCGCAGATTCAAACGGATTGAACGGATGACGGCGCTTTGCGCCTGACTGTGCGGTTGGCGCGGGGCTCTGCCCCGTGCCGAAGTGCTGCGGGCCTCTGGCCCGTACTTCAGGCCGAAATTGCGAGGATGGAAAACCGTTCAACGATTGGGGGCTGCGCCCCCAGCACTGCGGCACGGGGCACAGCCCTGCGCCAAGCTTAAAAATGTCTTCGAGCCTTTGCGGCTTGTTTTTTTGAATAAATACTTTGAAACACAAAGCACTTTAATAAAATGAAAAACACGATTTCGATGTCCTGGCCGGCGGCTGGTGCCAATGCCAAGAGCGGGCCGGTGCCGCTGGCGCTCAACGCGGCGCAGAAGCTGCTGCTGCCGGTGGGGGTTTTGTTGTTTGACTACTTGTTTTGGCAGCAAGGCAGTGGGGCGAATGTGCTGATGTTTACGGTGTTTGTGCTGGGGGGGCAGTTGCTGGTGTGGCCGGCCCATGCGGCGGCGCGGCGCAGTGGGCGGGTGGGGTTGGCGGCGGCGGGCTGTTTGGTAAGCGCGGTGGCGGTGGCGGTGTACGGGTCGGGGGCAGCGGTGCTGGCAAGTTGGGTGTCGCTGGCGGTGCTGCTGGGGTTTGCCAATCAGCCGCACTTGCGGTTGGTGCTCTTTGCGGGGCTGACGGGCCTGGGCAGCGCGGCGCGGGCCGGGGCGCGGGTGCTGCACGGGTTGCGGCTGCCGGCCGCTGCTTCGGGGGCCGGGGTGCGCCGGGGCTGGTTTTACGGGCGGCTGGCGGGGCTGCCGCTGCTGGCGCTAGGGGCGTTTCACGGGCTGTTTGCCGCCGCCAACCCGCGCTACGACGCCTGGAGCGGGCGGGCGCTGGAGGTATTGGGCGAGTGGCTGGCGCGGCTCTGGCCCGACGTTTCGCTGGCCCACCTGCTGTTTTCGGGGGGCGGGTTTCTGGTGGTGGCCGGGGCGCTGGTGGCGGTGCCCATACACGCCTGGGCCGACCGCGAAGGCCGCCTGGGCGAATTTGTGCGGCGGCAGCGCGACCGGGTGGCCTCGTTGGCCGTGCGCCGGCCCGATTTTGCCGCCCGCAGCTTCCGCGCCCTCGACTTACGCAAGGAGTGGCTTATCGCCCTGGCCGTGTGCGGGTTAGTTAATGCGCTGCTGCTCGTTGTGAACGCCATTGATGTGCAGTGGCTGTGGTTTGGTTTCGTGCCGCCGGCGGACTTCAACCTGGCGCAGTTCGTTCATGAAGGTACTTGGGTGCTGATTTTCAGTATTTTGCTGGCGATGGGCATCGTGTTGTGGTTTTTCCGGCGCAACCTCAATTTTTACGCGCCGGGGCGGCGGCCGTTGCAAATGCTGGCCACGGCTTGGGTGCTGCAAAACGCGGTGCTGGCCGTGTCGGTAGGGTTGCGGAACTACTATTACATTCACTACAGCGGCCTGGCTTACAAGCGGATAGGCGTAGTGTTTTTTCTGGTGCTGGTGCTGTTCGGGCTGGGCACGGTGTTGCTCAAAATCTGGCAGCGACGCTCGGCCTTCGGCCTCGTGCGCCTCAATGCCTGGGCCGCCTACGCCGTGCTGCTGGCCCTGGCCGTCGGCAACTGGGAAGTGTGGATAGCCCGCTACAACCTGCAGCCGCGTTTCGCCCACATCGACGTTGGTTTTTTGCTTGATATGCCCGGTCGGGTGCTGCCCACGCTGCTCGAACGCCGCGCCGTGCTGGGCCAGAGGGCGATGCTGACAACTGATAATACCACTGTATATCAGGTAGTTGATGAAGGTGGCGGGAGTATTGTTGCTGCCAGCAACGATGTTCTCACGGTGGCCCAGGCCCAGGCGCTGCTCAATGGGCGGGTGGCCGACTGGCAGGCCGCCTACGCCGCCCAATCGGGCTGGCAAAGCCGCTGCTACGCCGATTGGCAGGCGTACCGGCAGCTTTTGCAAATAACCGATTCAACCCCAAACAGAGCAAAAAACCTGTGATTTTCAGTCCGGCACTTTCATCAGCTAATCGTTCACAATCAACCCATAAAACCAGTCATGCTTCAACTCCCCAACTTCCTGCTCACGGCCCTGACCTTGCTTTTTTGCGCCGGCGATGTGGCCGCCCTCGGTTTTCTGCTCGCCTGGCAAGAGCGGGCGGCCTCGTACCGCGCCCGCCGTGCCCGCTGGTGGCGCGGCGTGGTGCCGGGGGCTACGGTGTTGGGGGCGCTGCTGCTGCTGGCCATGTGGCAAACCATGCGCCTGTGGGCTGACCAATAACTGTCTATATTATTGATAATGAAAATTTTTCCAATCATCGCGGTGGCCGTGCGCTGCTGGCGACCCGTGGCTCCCGTGGTGCCGCCATTGCTGTGGGTTATGGGCGCAGCCGTTGGATTGGCGGCCCTGAACCTGGTTTTTGAAGCCGAAATCTGGTCGGCCGGGGCCGGCAAAAAAGGAAGCTGGCTGGCCTTGTTGGGGCTGTTGCTGCTGGCCGGGGCGCAGGCCGTGCCGGTGTTGTGGGGCTGGCCGCCGCCGCCGTTGGCTCCGCGTTGGGGACAGCACCTCTGGCGCTTGGCAATAAGCGCGCTGGCTGTAGCGCTTGGCTTGGGCCTGCTGGCAGGAGCCGGAGTCGCACTGGTGTACTTGTCGATTCTGGTGGATGGAATGCCGCCGCAGGATTAACATGGGGATTCAACCCGAACCAAAAAAGCCCCTTGCCAAATTCGGCAAGGGGCTTTTGAAGAATCGGTGTCTTGAATTTACGCCGTGACCTGGGCTTCGAGCTTCTGGGCCAGCACGTGCTTGGGCACGGCACCCACTTGCTTGTCAACCACCTGACCATTTTTGAACACCAGCAGTGTGGGAATGCTGCGGATGCCGAACTTCATGCTGGTCTGCGGGTTAGCGTCCACATCGACCTTGCCGATGATGGCGCGGCCTTCGTACTCGCCGGCCAGTTCTTCGACCACCGGGCCGACCATTCGGCAGGGGCCGCACCATTCGGCCCAAAAATCTACGAGCACCGGCTTGTCGGAATTGATGATTTCCTCGAAGTTGGCGTCGGTTATTTCAATTGCTTTGTGTCCCATGATAAAGGGGAAATGAGGTTCAAAATGAGTGAACGGCTACGGGTTTCGTGGGCACGAAGGTAGCAGTTGGCGGGTAAAACACGGTTGGTAGGTTAAAGTTCAGCCACCGGGCGCGGCACCCGGCCAATGGCCGCAAGCGCCCGACCAGCACCTACGGCAACTGCCAGCTAACGCCCAGCGAAGCCAGGTTGCGGAAGCGCCGGAAGCGGTAGTCGTTGGTGGTTTGGGCCGTAACCAGGTGGCCATAGCCGGCCCGAACGCTGAAGCCGGCGGGCAGCGCCACGCTCGCGTAGAGTTCGGAATTGAGCGAGCCGCGGTCGCGCAGGCCGCCCAGCAGCAGATTGCCAAACACGGGTTCGGTGCGGTCGGAAGCAGGGCCTGATGGGCCGGGAAGGATTAGGCCGGGGGCCGGCGGTGGCAGCACGGGTGGGTACGTGCGCGTCCCCGGCCGGTCAGGGCCGACGCTGAAACCGGCCACGTCAAGGTTGAAGCCCAAGCCGACCGGCCCCGCTACCCGCGCCCGCACCTGAAACGCCATGTTCAGAGCCAGCGAGCGCGGCTCGGTCGCGGTGAGCACCACGTTTTCGGGGCCGGTCTGGCTGTCAAACGCGTTATTTTCAGCGAAGTAATGGCTGGCCCGCAGCCCCAGGCCCGCCTGAAACCGGCCGCCCGCGTCCAGCCCCCACAGCCGCCAGGCCGCCACGCTGCCCGCGTTGAGGGTGGGGCCGGTGGCGGCCATCAGGTCGAGCACCGTGGCGTGTCGGGCCGGCGGGGCGGTTTGGGCCGGGGCCAGCAGCGGCAGGCCAAGCAGCGGGAGCAGGAGCAGGGGTTTCATGGGTGGTGAATTACGGCAGCGAAAGTGTATAGTCGGGCGTAAAGATGCGAACAATCCGCTCCGTGTTAGTGGGCAGTGTTATCAAAGGCTTTTTGTTGCTTTCCGGCGGGTGCCTTTGAGCCGTTTTGTTGGCTGTCAGTCGCTGGCAAATTCAATTTTTCAGCGGTAGTTTTGCCACCAAAACCTTTCCGCCTGCCGACGATGAACCGGAACTACCCCTTACTTGCTGCCACGCTTGCCCTTGCCGTGGTCCAAGGACCGCACCTAGGTCGTGAGGACAATAAGAAGTTTAATGTAATTTTGCCTTATACAGCGACATTTCTATGCACCGACACGAAATTTCTGATGCCACTTGGGGGCTGGTCGCCCCGCACCTGTCCGGCAAGGCCGAGGACGGCGGCGTG
>JANYFQ010000544.1 GCA_025362615.1 Hymenobacter sp.
GCCGTGGCCACGCGGGTGCGCCCCCCGGCCCGCACCGCCACGCTGGTGCCCACCTACCGCCCGGCCCCGGTGTGGACGGCCGTGCAGACGACCTTCAACGGCAGTACCCTCTATTATTACTTTCCGCGCCCGGCGGCCCGGTTGCGGGGCGTTATCTCGTTCCATCACGGGGCCACGGGCAATGCGTCGGGCTGGTTTACAAAGGTCGAAAGCCGGGCCTTTCTCAACTACGCCGTGGCCGAGGGCTACGCCGTGTTTGCCACCGAAAGCCGCGACCGCCTCGGCAACCCCAACGCGCCCAAGCAGTGGAGCAACGCGGGCACCGTGGCCAGCAACCCCGACGTGCAGAACATCCAGGCCATGCTCGCCTCGTTTCGGACGCAGGGCCTGCTCACGGCCACCACGCCGGTGTTTGGGGTGGGCTTTTCGCAGGGCAGCGGCTTCACGTCCATCATTGCCTCGCTGCTGCGGTTTCAGGGCAATATGCTGGGGGCCATCGCGGGCCTGCCGCAGGCCATCAGCGTCACCACGTCGCCCACCTACTGGATGGCCTCGCGGCAGGACACGCTGGCCGACCGGCAGCGCCTGCAAAGCTGTTTCGACAACTACCGCATCCTGGCCGGCCGGGGCATTGCGGCCCGCATCGTGGTCCACGAGCCGTTCCCGGTTACGCCCAACCGCTTCCGGCGCATCGCGGGCCTCGACTCGGCCACGTCGCGCGACATCTACACCCGCCTCAAAAACAGCGGCTTGCTCGATGCCCGCGACTTCCTCAACTTCAACCCCCGGGCGGCCTCGCCCTGGCAGGCGGTGCTGCCAGCCACGTACCAGTCTTACTTCGGCGACATCGACGACCAGCTCTACGTGTGCTTCACCGAGCATAAATTCCACGCCGACCTGACCCACGACGTCATCCGGTTTTTTAACCGCTTTGCCCTGCCCAACGTGCTGGCTACCGTCCCTGCCACTGCGCTGGCTACCCCGGCACTCTACCCCAACCCGGCCATCGAAACCGTCCGGTACACCGCCCCGCTCCCGGTGAGCCGGCTCGACGTGTACGATGCCCTCGGTCGGCTCGTCCTCCGCACGGCGGGCACCGGCACCAGCGGTACGCTCGCCGTGGCCGGGCTGCCCGCTGGCCTGTATGTGGTGCGGCTCAACACGGCCACCGGCCCCTTGCCCACGCTGAGGCTGGTGAAGGAATAAGCCCACCGCCCCCTCCCCACCACCGGCCTCCCCTGCTTTAGCGCGGGGGAGGCCGGTGCATTTCAGGCCCGCTACCCCCCCACCCCCGTCACCACCGGCAGCAGCGCATCCTCGGCGGCGCGGGTGAGGCGGTGGCAGCGGGTGCGGCCCACGTAGTAGTCCCGCGTCAGGCCCAGCGCCACCAGGCGCGAAGCCGCTTTGCTGGCCATGCGCAGGCCCAGGCCGGCGGCGGCTTGCAGGGCGGCGGTGCTGGCTTCGGGCTGGGCCAGCAGCAAAAGCACCATTTGGGTGAGGCCGCCCCGGCTCCGCTGGTCGCGCAAATCGTAGGTGGCACGCAGCCAGGCCGCCACGCGGGCTTCCACGGCTTCGCGCGTCTGGCTGGGGGGCGGCGGCGGCGGGGGCGGGTCGTCGCGGGTGGCTACGCGCTGGGCAAAAACGGCCGCCAGGCTATCAGGCGCAAGGTTTTCGGGAAATTGGTCGGGCACGGCGGGCGTGGTTTGGGGTGAGAGCGACGGGCGGAATGATGACAAATACCTGCATAAATCTTGTCTTCACCTGGCAAAAATAAGTCATTAGCTGCATTAATATTGTCTGGAGATGCATAAAAATCATCTGAAGTTGCATAAATAGTATCAAGAGGTGCGTAACAATTGTCTGAAGATGACAGAAAATACAACAGGGATGACTGAAAATTTAGCGGAGCTGAATTTATATTATCTGGAGATGACAGAAACTATCCATGAGAAGCATGAAAATTAGCCGTACATGAACGAAAACACAGCAGACACGAGCGAAAATTATCAATGCCCGCACAAATCATTCCCTCCCACGCCCGCACCGGCAGCCCGCTGGCCCGCTGGCCACAGTTTAGCGCGCCGCGCGTAACTGTGCGCCATGAAGTTGGGCAAGTTTGCAACTTGCCGGCCAGGGCCACCCAACGGGCGAGTTACAAACTCGCGCAACTGCCCGGCGCGGAGTTACGCGCTTCGCGCTAAACTCCGGCCAGCATAGTAGCGGCCCGCACCAATTGCCGCCCCGCCCCCCGAACCCCTTGCCCCCACCCCGTGTTTACCTTCGCACCGACTACCGAAACACCATCCCTTGCTCCTCCCCCAACACTTCGAACAAAAAATAGGCTTCGCGGCCCTGCGCGAGCAACTCCTGGCCGGCTGCCTCTCGGCCCTGGGCCGGCAGTACGTGGCCCGCATGGCCTTCGTCAGCAAGCC
>JANYFQ010000545.1 GCA_025362615.1 Hymenobacter sp.
TGACCCAGTACTTTGTGGAACTCGTCGGGGGTGCGGGTACCCTTGATGCTGAGCAGCTGCTCGGTGCGGGCCTGCACGCCGGCCTTGGCCTCGGCAAAGGCCGGGTGGTCGGTGCTCACGGGCTTAGGCGCCGTTTGGGCCAGGTAGTCGCCGATGGTGTACGGAATCACGAAGTAGCCGTCGGCCAGGCCCTGCATCAGGGCCGAAGCCCCGAGGCGGTTGGCCCCATGGTCGGAGAAATTGCACTCGCCGGTGGCGTACAAGCCTTTGACGCTGGTTTGCAGGTTGTAGTCCACCCACAGGCCGCCCATCGTGTAATGCACGGCGGGGTAAATCCGCATCGGCAACTCGTAGGGGTTTTCGTCGGTAATCTTCTCGTACATCGCGAAAAGGTTGCCGTACTTCTGCTTCACAGCATCGGCCCCGATGCGCTGAATGACATCGGCAAAGTCCAGGTACACAGCGAGTCCGGTCTTGCCCACGCCCTTGCCTTCGTCGCACATCTGCTTGGCGTTGCGCGAGGCCACGTCGCGCGGCACGAGGTTGCCGAAGGCCGGGTACTTGCGCTCCAGGAAGTAGTCGCGGTCGTCTTCGGCAATGTCTTTCACCTGAATTTCGCCGTTGCGGAGCCGCTCGGCGGTTTCCTTGGTAGCGGGCACCCACACGCGCCCGTCGTTGCGCAACGACTCCGACATCAGCGTCAGCTTCGACTGATAATCGCCTGACACGGGGATGCAGGTGGGGTGAATCTGGGTAAACGAAGGGTTGGCGAAGTACGCGCCTTTTTTGTGCGCCCGCCAGGCGGCCGTCACGTTGCAGTACTTGGCATTGGTACTGAGGTAGAACACGTTGCCGTAGCCGCCAGTGGCCAGCACCACCGCGTGGGCGGCGTGGGTTTCGACGGCCCCCGTGATGAGGTTGCGGGTCACGATGCCCCGCGCCTGCCCGTCCACGACCACCACGTCGAGCATTTCGGCGCGGGTGTGCATCTGCACTTTGCCGTAGGCCACCTGCCGGCTCAGAGCCGAGTAAGCGCCCAGCAGCAGCTGCTGCCCGGTTTGGCCGCGAGCGTAGAAGGTTCGGCTTACCTGCGCCCCGCCGAAGGAGCGGTTGGCCAGCAGCCCGCCGTATTCGCGGGCAAAGGGCACACCCTGGGCCACGCACTGGTCGATGATGTTGACCGAGACTTGCGCCAGCCGATAGACGTTGGCTTCGCGGGCGCGGTAATCGCCGCCCTTGATGGTGTCGTAGAAAAGACGGAACACCGAGTCGCCGTCGTTCTGGTAGTTTTTGGCGGCGTTGATGCCGCCCTGCGCGGCGATGGAGTGCGCACGGCGGGGCGAGTCGTGGTACGTAAACGCCTTGACGTTGTAGCCCAGCTCGGCGAGCGAAGCAGCGGCCGACGCGCCGGCCAAGCCGGTGCCCACCACAATCACGTCGTACTTCCGCTTGTTGGCGGGGTTCACGAGCTTGACATCAAACTTGTGCTTTTCCCATTTCTCGGCCAACGGGCCTTCGGGAATGCGGGAATCGGGCAGCATACGCAGGAATTTTTGGGGTGGAAAACAACGGCCGGAGCCAATGTCACTTAAACCGAAAAGAAGGGCAATGGTTAGGCGCCGGAATGGCGATTACAAACATCCAATTGCTTCTGCATTTCAGCAGCTCGCCTACCGCAAGGCCAGCATCAGCGAGTGGATGGCCTGGGGGGCACCGCTGACCAGCTCGCCATTGGCATCGGTAAAGAGCAAAAAGTAGAGCGGGAAAGAGGCAAAACCGGCCGCTACCACCACCGAAAAGCCGTAACCTACGGCCTTAATCAGCGGTGTGTACTTGCGGTGGTTGAGGCCCAGGGTGTGAAAAGCGCTGGCGAACCCGTGCAGCAGGTGGTAAAGCAAGGCTAGTTGAGCCACCACGTAAAGCGCTACGTACCAAGGATTTTTGAACGAAGACACGACCAGGGCGTAGGCGTTTTCGTTGCCGTTGGCATCCACGGCCACGTCGGTGTAGCGCAGTTGGCCGAAAAAGTTGTAGAGGTGAACGACCAGAAAAAACAGGATGATGGTGCCCAGCAGCGCCATGCTGCGCGAGGTCCAGGAGCTGTTTTGTTCGGAGTGATTGACGGCGTAGCCCACCGAGCGGGCCGACCGGTTTTTGAAGTACAGCGCCAGCCCCTGCACGATGTGGCCACCGAAACCCAGCACCAGGCCCCATTCGAGGATGCGGATGATGGTGTTGTGACTCATAAACTCGGAGTACGCATTGAAGGCCAGGCCGTTGTCGTGCTTGAACAACTGGAAATTACCGGACAAATGCACTACCAGAAACGAACAGAGGAACAAGCCGGTGAGGGCCATGATGATTTTACGGCCGATGCTACTGGTAAGCGTTTTTGTAATCCAACTCATGGTGTAAGAACCCGCCAAGCGGGAGAAAATGGTAAGTTTGGGCCGCTCAAAGGTAACGGCGGGGGCGGCAACGGCCAACAAATCGCCGCCCGGAAGCAGCCGGCTTGCGGGCAAAAAATATCCTCAGAAGCGCATTTGGACCGTTTTACGGGCTTGTAACCGGCAACGATTGCGCTTGGTTTCTGAAATCAATTTGCGCCCTTCGCCGTTAGCTAAAAGCCTGCCTTGACGGGCCGGTGGGCCGGATTTACTTCCTTCTATTTGAAAGCATGAACATTTTTTTTGATACCCTGGGAGCAGTTCGGCGGCTTGGGTTGGTGGCGCTGGCGGCCGTGCTGCTGGGCGGATGGCTGCCGGGCACGGCCCACGCCACGCACCTGCGAGCCGGCGACATTCAGGCCATCATCGACACCACGGCCAGCGCCAACCTATTGCGGGTGTTTTTTCGGATGACGATTTACCGCGACCGCAGCGGGGCCAACGCGCAGCAATTGCAGGACCAAACCACGGTTTTTTTCGGCGATGGCACTTCGGCCACCGGCACCAACGGGGCCGGTTCGCCCATCGTCCGCACCGTCAATGCGGCGCTCTCCACGGCCGATACGGAGGTGCTGGTGTTCACCTTCGCGCACACCTACGCAGCCGCTTTTTCGTACACGGTGTCGTTTGTGGGCGAAAACCGCAACGACGGGGTGCTGAACATGACGCTTTCGCGGGAGCAGTCGTTTTACATCGAAACCCGCATCACCCTCGACCCGACCATCCGGCGCAACCGTTCGCCCCGGCTGCTGGCCCCGGCCTACGACAAGGCGGCCACCGGGCAGGTGTTTTTGCACAACCCTGCCGCATTTGATGCCGATGGCGACTCGCTGGCTTACGAGCTGATTGACTGCCGACAAGTGCCGCAGGGCGTGGCCGGGGTGGTGGGCGGCCGGCCCAACGCCGTGCGCTGCACGAACTACGTGTCGCCGGTTGCCGTGAGTCCGGCGGGTGTGCAGGTGACTTACGGCGGGCCGCCGGCGGGGCAGGTGGGTGCCCCGTCCATCTTCGAGCAGAATGGCCACACCGGCCAGATTGTGTGGAACGCCCCCAACCGGGCGGGGCTCTACAACATTGCGTTTCGGATACGCGAATTTCGCCGCACCCGGTTTGGCTTCCGGGAGCTGGGCTTTGTAGTCCGCGATATGCAAATTCTGGTGGTAGCGACCCCCAACCTGCGTCCCCAACTAACGCTGCCGCGCGACGTGTGCGTGGTGGCCGGGCAAACCGTTGTCGGCACCGTGACGGCCACCGACCCGGCCGGCCCCAATGCCCCTGCTTCGGCCCTGACGCTCAACGCCTACGGCGGAATGCTGCCCCCGGCTACCTTTGTGCAAACCAGCACCGGCCCGCCCCAGGCCAGCGGCACGTTTCGGTGGACGACGCAGTGCGCCAACGTAGCCCGCGACCCGTACCAGGTGGTGTTTAAGGTGCAGGACCAGACTGGGGCCAACCCCGGCGACGCGCCGCCGCTCATCGACCAGGGCATTTGGCGCATCACGGTGGTGGGGCCGCCGCCCCAGAACCTGACGGCTACGCCCGGTACGGGCAGCAACACCGTGACGCTGACCTGGGACCGCTACACTTGCACCAACGCCGACACCATCTTCATTTTTCGCAAAGAAGACCCGTCGAGCTTCGTGCCGGGGCCATGCGAAACCGGCATTCCGCCCACGGCGGGCTACACCCGCGTGGGGCAGGTGGCGGTGAACAACACGCCCGCGTTTATCGACCGCAACGGCCTGGCGCGGGGCAAAACCTATTGCTACCGCATTTTTGCGCGGTTTCCGCTGCCGGCCGGCGGGGCCAGCATTGCGTCGGCCGAGGTGTGCGCCACCTTCACCGGCCGGGCCGCCCGACTCAAAAACGTGGACGTGGAGCGCACCGATGCCACCAACGGCCAAATCGCGGTGCGCTGGACCACGGCCAGGGGCAGCGCCACGCAGCCGCTCAATGGTCCCGGCGGCTACCGCCTCTACCGGGCCGCCGGCCAAAGCCCGGCCCCGGTCGATTTTCAACTCGTGCGCACCTTCAATTCCATCACCGACGACTCGGTGCTGGTGGATACGGGCCTCAACACCCTCAATTTCAGCTATACTTACCGGCTGGAGCTGTTTTACTCAGCCTCACCCCAGCCCGGTGCCGCTACGCTGACCGAAGTAGCCAACCCCGCCAGCAGCGTGCGCCTGACGGTGGCCCCCAACGGCCTGGCCCGCACCAACGCCCTGACGTGGACCTACCAGGTGCCCTGGGACAATGCGCCCAACCCGGTGGCGGTATTCCGTCGCCTCAGCACGACCACGGCCTTCGTGCGCCTGCCCGCCGCCCCGGCCACCGGCCCCACGGGCGGCAGCTACCTCGACAACGACCCCGCTTTGCAACTGGGCCTGACATACTGCTACTACGTCCAAACCACCGGCCGCTACGCGCTGCCCGGCACCACCACTTACCTCAACAACCTGGTAAACAGCAGCCAGGAGCAGTGCGCCGAACTGGTGGAAGTGCCCTGCCAGCCGGTGCTTACGCTGCTGCCGCCCAACTGCGACAGCATCGCCGCGCTGCCTGATTTCCCCGCGCCCAACCAAACCTTCGTCAATCGGCTGCGCTGGACGGCCGGCACCGCGCCCGCCGGCTGCTCGGCCCCAGTGAGCTACTACCGCATCTTTTTCCGGCCCACGGCGGCGGGCTTGTTCGCGCTGCTCGACTCGACCCAGGCCGGCAGCGGCCGGCTCAGCTACGAGCACCGCAACCTGCCGCTGCCCGGCGGCTGCTACGCGGTGCAGGCCGTGGCCCCGAACCGGGTGCGCAGCCTGCGCAGCAATGAGGTGTGCCAACAGGATTGCCCGGCCTTCGCCAAGCTCAATTTCTTCGAGCTGCCCAACATTTTCACCCCCAACGGCGACGCACTCAACCCGGTTTTTCAGCCCAAACGCACCAGCGCCGTGCGGAGCGTGAACTTCCGGGCTTACAACCGATGGGGGGTTAAGGTATTTGAAAATCAGACCACCGCCGCACCATTCATCAACTGGGACAGCACGGGCCGCAACGGCGAGCAAGGCGGACTGACTCCCGTATCGGGCGGCGTGTATTTTTACCTGGCCGAAGTAGAGTTTGCGGATGTCAACTCGACCAAGCGCACCTACAAGGGCTGGGTCGAAATCATCAAATAGAGCCGTGCAGGCAACTAAATAACCGCCGGCCCCAATCCACAAAAAAGCAAGCCCGCCGACCCAAATGGGTTTGCGGGCTTTTCTTTGTGCGGTTTCCATCACCCTGTATTGCCATCCCCGCAATCATTTTCACCCCACGCCCTTGACCTCCTCCCCCGCTCCCACCCATCTGTTCAACCCGCTAAATCCGTTTGAATCTGCGGTCGTCTTTCCCGGCCAGGGCAGTCAGTTTCCGGGCATGGCCCGCGACTTGTTTGATGGCAACGCAACGGCCAAAGCGCTGCTGCTCCAGGCCGATGAGCTGCTCGGCTTTGCCCTCACGGAAATGATGTTCAACGGCTCGGAAGCCGACCTGCGGCGCACCGACGTGACGCAGCCGGCCATTTTTGTGCATTCGGTGGCGCAATTTGTGGCCGCCCCCGACCTCGTGCCGGGCCGGGTGGCCGGGCACTCGCTGGGCGAGTTTTCGGCGCTGGTGGCGGCGGGCGTGCTCTCGTTTGCCGATGCTCTGCCGCTCGTGGCCCGCCGCGCCCAGGCCATGCAGGCGGCCTGCGACGAGCAGCCCGGCACGATGGCCGCCATCCTGGGTCTGGCCGACGAGGTGGTGGAGGCCATCTGCCAGCAAATCAGCGCCGAAGGCGATGTGGTGGTAGCCGCCAACTACAACTGCCCCGGCCAACTGGTCATTTCCGGCACGGTGCGCGGCGTCGAGCGGGCCTGCGAAGCCCTGAAAGCCGCCGGGGCCAAACGCGCCCTGCCGCTGCCGGTGGGCGGCGCGTTTCACTCGCCCCTCATGCAGAGCGCCGCCGCTGCCCTGGCCGCCGCCATCGAAACCACGACCTTCCACGAAGCCCGCTGCCCGGTGTACCAAAACGCCGACGGCCGCCCGCACACCGCCCCCCACGAAATCAAAGCCAACCTGCTGGCCCAGCTCACGGCCCCCGTCCGCTGGACGCAAAGTGTGCAGCAAATGGCTGCCGATGGAGCCACGCACTTCGTGGAGTGCGGCCCCGGCAAGGTACTGCAAGGGCTGGTGAAAAAAATTGTGTCCGAGGCCGTTACGTCGTCGGCTGCGTGAGTTTTTGGTTGCTTGTTTCTGGTTGCTTGTTCCTAGTTCTCAATGACTGACCGCCTCAACCAACAACGAGCAACAAGCAACCAGAAACTAGAAATCCTCGCTGCCTTACTTCTGCTGGGCCTTTTTGCGTGGATGACAGCCCCCGGTTTTGGCGGCACTTCCGACTCGGCGCACTACTTGGCTACGGCCCGGCACCTGCGCCAGGGCGCGGGCCTGGTGGACGTGGACGGGCTGCCTTATCGCTACTGGGGGCCGCTTTTTCCGGTGCTGCTGGCGGTGCTTCAGTCGCCGCTGGCGCTGCGGCTGTTGCACGGCGCGGCGCTGCTGGGCCACCTGCTTCTGTGGAGCCGGCTGGGGCGCGGGTTGCTGCCCGCGGCCCGAGCCCGCTGGCTGCCGCTGCTGCTGGCCCTGAGCACGGCCGTGCTGGTGCCCACCAAATTTGTGTGGGCCGAAACCGTGTTCGAATTGCTGGCGGCCAGCTACTTTGGGGCGCTGATGCGCTGGCTGCACACCAACCGGGGCGGCTGGCTGATGTTGGCCACCAGCGCAGGCTTTTTACTGCCGTTGCAACGCACATCGGGCGTTTTTCTGCTTGGCGGGGCCGCTGTGGGGCTGCTTGTTACGGGCATCGTGCGGGGCCGCTGGCGCGGGCTGTCAGCTCACGGCCTGGCCTGTGCGAGCGGCTTTCTGGCCTGGAATTATTACGCCGAAGTATTGGCCGGACCGCCCGTTTACCAAGCCCTCGGCGATGGGCCGAAGCTAGTGGCTACGCTGGCCGATTACGGCTTCGTGCTCTGGCGCTGGCTGCTGCCGCTGGCCACCAGTTGGCGCGTCGCAACGCCGACGTTGTGGGCGCTGGCGCTGCCGGTGTTCTTACTATTGCTTTGGCCGCGCTACGCCGCACTCAATGTCCATCAACCGACGGGCCAACCGGCAACCCAACCGGCCGCTGCCGCAACCCAGCGCTTGCTATGGTGGGTGTTGCTAATCAACATCATCGCCCACGTTGCTGCCACCAACCTGGCCCGTGGCGCGGCCGGCCTGCACGACACTGAACGCTACCTGACCGCCGTGGCGGCTCCGGTTATTCTGCTGGTGCTGGCCGCCTGGCCCGCCCGCCTCAATCATCGTTCAACGAGCAGCATCGTGCTAGCTTTGTGGCTGTTGTACTCGGCAGTGCGAGTGGCGCACAATGCCCACAAGTTGCGAAGTACGCCAGTGGTTGAGTGGGCGTTTGGGCCGGGCGACCAAAGCGTTAGCCCAACTCCTGCCACCGCCGCACCGGCAGCAAATCCGGGCACCGCGCCAGCAGCTCGGCCAAGCTAAGCCTGCTACCGGGCGGTGGCGCGGGGGCAGCAAGCCCGCACGGTGGTCAAGCCGGACCTTTCCACGGCTCCACGGCCAGCGGGTCGGGGCAGTGCAGGAGCAAGTCACGTACCCTCAAGCCCAGTTGCGGATGGCGCACTGCCCGTGCGATTTCGGCCAACGGCACGAGGGCAAATCGCCGCTCGGGCAGGCGCGGGTGTGGCACTGTGAGCCTGGGCGATTGGATAACGTGCGAACCATAAAATAATATATCCACGTCAAGCGTGCGCTGGCCCCAATGCTCCAGGCGCTGGCGGCCAGCGTGTTGTTCGGCGGCTTGGCAGGCATCCAGCAGTGCTTCGGGCCGCAACCAAGTGCTTACGGTCAGCGCCTGATTCAAAAAAGCAGGCTGGCTTTCGAGTCCCCAAGCCGCCGTTTCGTAGAGGCCAGATTGCGCCACGATGTCGCCAGCGGTGGCGGCCAGCACCTGCCTTGCCGCCGCCAGCAGCCCGGCGCGGTCGCCGAGGTTGGAACCCAGCAGCAGACGTGCCAAAATGGGTACGGTGGGAAGCGATGGGCTCATGCTCATGCTTGGTGCCGAAAAAACGCCGCCGTTTGGGAGCAAACTTCCGCCGCTACGTCGGGCAACTGCCCGTGCGGCCAGGGGTGCGCCCCGCCAAACATATGCGTGGCCCCCGGCACCAGGTGCAGCACGGCATCGGGCCGCAGCTTTTGCAGCAGGTGGGCGGCGGCTACGGGCACGGTTTCGTCGTCGTCGCCGTGGATGATGAGCAGGGGTTGTTTGAGGCGGCGGCGCACGTTGTGGGCGATGTCGAGCCGCAGCCGGTTAGCGAAATAATCTTCGGCAATCTGATAATACATAGGCAGTTGCTGCCCGGTGCGAGCGTTGGGAACGTGCAAAACGCCGGTGCGCTGCCACTCGTCGAGCACGGCCTGGGGCCAGCGTTGATTGACATCGGCGATGGCCGCCCAGGTGGCCACGGCCCGCACCCGCACATCTTCGGCGGCCTTGAGCAGCACCAGGCCGCCGCCCCGGCTGTGGCCCACCAGATAGAAGCGCGTGAGGTCCATTTCGGCGGCGGGCACCGGCGTGGCTTCAGCCGCAAAAAGCGCGTCCATTACCTGCCCGATGTCGTTCAATTCCAGGCTGAGGTTGTTGCGGCCGAAGGCTTCAAGGTCTTCCAAATCGCCGTGGCCGCCCACCACCACGCCGTTGTGCGAGAGGTTGAGCTTGACGAAAACGAAGCCGTGGCTGGCAAAAAAATCGGCCACCAGCGGAAAGTGGCCCCAGTCCTTAAACCCTTTAAAACCATGCACAAACAGCACCACCGGCTTGGCCCGGCCGTCGGCCCGGTAGGTGGCATCGGCGGCGAAGGGGCGGCCGTGCTGCGGGCCGGTTAGCACGAAAGGAGCGCGGGTAAGCATCCGGCGAAAGTACGCCCCGGCGGCTTTGCCCCGTACCTTCGCGGCCGAATATGTCGCAGCCGCTTACGCCTTCTCTGGCCCAGATTCAAGCCCCCATCGCCGTCGAGATGGAGGAATTTGAGCACACCTTCCGCCAGTCGATGCAGACCAAAGTGCTGCTGCTCGACAAAATCATGGGCTACATCGTCAAGCGCAAGGGCAAGCAAATCCGGCCGATGTTCGTGTTTCTCACCGCCCGCGCCGCCCGCCCAGAGCCCAACACCGGCGACCCGCTGCCGCCCGCCAGCTACCGGGGCGCGGCCCTCATCGAGCTGCTGCACACCGCCACGCTGGTTCACGACGACGTGGTGGATGAGTCGAATTACCGGCGGGGTTTTTTCTCGATTAATGCGCTTTGGAAAAATAAAATAGCCGTCCTCGTCGGCGATTATTTGCTCTCGCGCGGCCTGCAATTAGCCCTCGAACACGACGATTTTGATTTATTAAAAATCGTAAACCGCGCCGTGCGCGAATTAAGCGAAGGCGAATTATTACAAATTGAAAAAGCCCGTAAATTAGACATCACCGAGGCCGTTTATTTCGACATTATTCGGCAAAAAACGGCTTCGCTTATTGCCTCGTGTTGCGCAGTGGGCGCGGCCTCAGCCGGAGCAGATAAAGAGGCCATCGAACGCGCCCGTTTATTCGGCGAAAAAGTGGGCATTGCCTTTCAAATAAAAGACGATTTGTTTGATTACGGCACCGCCGAAATTGGCAAGCCGGTGGGCATCGATATTAAGGAGAAAAAGATGACGCTGCCGCTGATTTATGCCCTCCAGCAGGCTTCCTGGCTCGAAAAACAGCGGATTATATTCAACGTCAAAAACAACGAAGGCCACCGCGAGCGGGTGCAGTACGTCATTGATTTCGTCAAAAAATCGGGCGGTTTGGATTACGCCGTGCGGGCCATGAAAAATTACCGCGACGAAGCCATTACAATTCTGCACACGTTCCCGGAATCGCCGAGCCGCACGTCGTTGGAGCAATTAATTAATTACACCATCGAGCGCGACAAATAAGTTGCGGTAATTCAATTGACTGCTGTTGTGCAGTGGCGATTTTGGCGCGGGCCTCTTGGCCCGTGCCTCCTACTTGTGGGCCCCTGGCCCGCGCCCCAGGC
>JANYFQ010000588.1 GCA_025362615.1 Hymenobacter sp.
CTCACCCTGCTGCTGGCCCCCGACCTGCCCTGGACTCCCGACCCGCTCCGCGAACACCCCAACCCCGCCGACCGCCACCGTTTTTTTGCCCGCTACCGCGCCGTACTGCAAGAGCTGAACTGGCCCTTTGTCGAAATCAGCGGCCCCGCCGAAACCCGGCTGCCGCAAGCCATCGCGGCCGTGGCTGCGCTGCTCGGGTAATGGTCCCCCGCCACGGCCAACAATTCAACAATAAAACAATTCAGCAATAAAATCCATGTACACCAAAGCCGAAGCCGCCCGCCTCCGCCAAGCTTTCTGGACGGCCCTGGGCCAGTACCTGGCCCCCGTGCCCAACGCCGGAGGCGAAACCACAAACTGGATAAACTACAAAACCGGCCTGCGGCACGTCCACTTCCGAATGCACGCCGACCAGCGCCACGCCCGCCTCGCCATCGAGCTCACCCACCCCGACGCCGGCATCCGCGAACTGTTTTACGAGCAGTTCCTGGAACTCCAAACCCTGCTTCACGACGCTCTGGGCGAACCCTGGACCTGGGAGCCCGCCGCCACCGACGAGCACGGGCAGCCGCTGGCCCGCATCGGCACCACGCTGCACCCGGCCAACGTGTTCGAGCGCGAGAGTTGGCCCGCGCTTATCTCCTTTTTTAAGCCCCGCCTGCTGGCCCTTGATGCGTTTTGGGCCGATGCCCAGTGGAGTTTTGAGGCGCTTAAAAACTAGGTGGTACACCGCCCTGGCAACACCTACTGCGCTCCGCCGCCTAGTGCCCGGTACACCTGCACCGTGGCGTGCAGTTGCTGCATTTTGGTCTCAATCAGGTCGAACTTGGAATCCAATGCGTCGCGCTGGGTGAATAGCACCTCCGTGTATTCGGCGCGGGCCGAGCCAAACAGGTTGGTGGCGATGGCGACCGATTCGTTGAGGTTCTGCACTTCCAGGGCCTTTTCGGCGTAGCTGCGGCTCAGGTTGCTGACGCTGGCGAGTTGGTTGTTCACCTCCAGGTAGGCATTGAGCACGGTGCGTTCGTAGTGGTAGGCGGCCTGGGTTTGCAGCGCGTTGGCGCTGCCGTACACGGCCTTGATGCCGTTGCGGTTCACGAGCGGGGCCACCAAGTCGCCGCCCAGGGAGTAAAGCACCGACTCGGGCGTGGTGAAGAGCAAGCCTGGCCTGAACGCCTCAAAGCCCACTGCCCCGGTGAGGCGCAATGAAGGATAAAAGGCGGCGCGGGCCACCTGCACATCGAGCCGGGCGGCTTGCAGCCGCTGCTCGGCCTGCCGCACATCGGGCCGGTTGCGGAGCAGTTGGGGCGGAACACCGGCCTGCACCACGGCCGGCACCAGGCGGTTGAACAAGGAATCGGTGCGGGTGATGGGTTGCGGAAACCGGCCGGCCAGGAAATTCAGCCGGTTTTCGGTTTCGATGATGCGCTGCTGGATGCCGTACTGCACGCTGCGGGTGTTGTGTACCTGCGCCTCAAAACGCTGCACGGCCAACTCCGTGACGCGGGCGGCCTGCTTTTGCAGCCGCACCAGCTCCAGGGCGTTGCGCTGAATTTCAATGTTCTGCCGCACAATGGCCAGTTGGTTGTCCAGGGCCAGCAGCTCGTAGTAGGAGCTGGCAATTTCGGCCACCAGATTCGTGATGGCAAAATTCCGGCCCTCAATGGTCGCTAAATAGCGCAACGCCGCCGATTTGCGGGCGTTGCGCAGCTTGTGCCAGATGTCAACCTCCCAGCTTGCCACGGCCCCCAACTGGAAGTTGGACAACGGGTCGGGGTTGCGCTTTTCGGGCTCGATGTCGAGGGCTTCTTCCGTTGCGCCGCGCAGCGTGTGGCGGCCCGCTTTGGCGGTTTCGGCCCTGGCCCCCAGGCCCACGAAGGGCAGGTACTCGCCCTTGCGAATCTGCACTTCGTTGCGGGCTATCTGGATTTCCTGTAAGGCAATGTTCAGCTCCTGGTTGTGTTGCAGGGCTTCGCCAATCAGGGCTTTCAGGTCGGGGTCGGTGAAAAATTGCTGCCAGGAGAGCCGGGCCGCGTTGGTGCTGTCGGCCGCCGGGGTGGCCGTGCCCACGTAGCTGGTCGGCACGGCGCGGCTGGCCTCTTTCTGCGTCAGTTTGGGCAGTTGGCAACTGCCCAGGGCCAGCGTGAGGCCCGCTACGCCCAGGCAGTTGTAAAAAAAATTATTGAGCATATTTGAGCCAGAT
The DNA here is from genome assembly GCA_025362615.1 of Hymenobacter sp. Classification (GTDB taxonomy): domain Bacteria; phylum Bacteroidota; class Bacteroidia; order Cytophagales; family Hymenobacteraceae; genus Hymenobacter. Next base: position 2,204 of record JANYFQ010000588.1, read on the forward strand.
TGTTTTGATTTTGAAACTGTTTAGG
>JANYFQ010000604.1 GCA_025362615.1 Hymenobacter sp.
GCCTGGGCGACTCGGTGGAGGTGGAGGTGGATGCCTACAGCACCAAGGACGAGAAGTTCCGGGGCCTGGTCACCAACATTGCCAACACGGCCAAGGATGCCCTCACGGCGGAGGCCGTGACCGAGTTTGAGGTGCGTATCCGGCTGCTGCCCGAAAGCTACCGGCACCTGCTGCGCACCGTGCGCGGCCACATCGTGGTGCCCTTCCGGCCGGGCATGACGGCCTCCGTGGACATCGTCACCGACCGCAAGGGCGGCGTGCTGAGCGTGCCGCTGGCCGCCGTGACCACCCGCTCGGACTCGGCCAAAACCGAGGATGCCAAAAACGGACCCCGCGTGAGCGGCCGGGGCAGCGGCACCGCCACTGCCGTGGACCCGAACGCGGCCACAAAAAAAGCCGACATTCAGGAAGTGGTGTTCATCATCAAGGACGGCAAGGCGGTGATGACCCCGGTGAAAACCGGCATCAGCGACTTCCAGAATATCGAGATTCTGAGCGGCGTGCCGGCCGGGGCGCAGGTAGTGAGCGGGCCGTTCCGGGCCGTGGCCAAAACCCTGAAAGACGGCTCAGTGGTGGATATCAAGGACGCGAAATCGCTCAACAAGGAAGCCTTAAAAGAAAACCCCGACGAAGCGAAGTAAGCCGGGCAAACTCCCCTCCTTTTTTAAGGAGGGGACATTTCAGCGCAGCTGAAATTGGGGTGGTGAAGTCGTTGGACAAGGCCCGTGCAAGTTGTTCGGATGCCGCGCTAACGCCCTCACCACCCCAATTTTGCTTGCAGCAAAATGTCCCCTCCTTGAAAAAAGGAGGGGAGTTGCGTTCTTTACGCCTCTACTTCCCACTCCAATCCGTTTTCCCTTGGAAAAAATTGCCATGCTTGGCGGCGGCTCCTGGGCCACCGCGCTCACCAAAATCCTCAGCGAAAACGGGGCCCGCGTGGATTGGTGGCTGCGCTCGAAAGACGACGTGCAGCACCTGTTGCGCACCCGCCACAACCCCCGCTACCTCTCGGCCGTGCAGTTCGACCTGAACCGCGTGTACCCCACCACCGACTTGGAAGAGGCCGTGGAGGAGGCCGACTGGCTGGTGCTGGCCGTGCCCGCCGCCTTCGTGCAGCCCGTGCTCGACAAGCTGGACCGCGACGTGCTGAAACACAAAAAGGTGATTTCGGCCATCAAGGGCATGATTCCGGGCAAGAATCAGCTCGTGACCGACTACGTGGCCGAGCGGTTCCGGCTGCCGCGCACGCAGCTGGGCGTGATTGCCGGGCCGTGCCACGCCGAGGAAGTGGCCCTCGAAAAGCAGAGCTACCTCACCATCGGCTCGCCCGACGCGGGGCTGGCGCTGGCCTTCTGCGAGCTGCTGCGCAACCGCTTCGTGAGCGCCCACCCGGCCACTGACCTCGACGGCATCGAGTACTGCGCGGTGATGAAAAACATTATCGCCCTCACCGGCGGCATCGCCCACGGCCTTGGCTACGGCGACAACTTTCTGGCCGTGCTGGTGAGCAACGCCGTGCAGGAAATCCGCCGCTTCCTGCAAGCCATCAGCCCGCAGCCGCGCGACCTGTCGGCCTCGGCTTACCTCGGCGATTTGCTGGTGACGGCCTACTCGCAGTTCTCGCGCAACCGCACCTTCGGCGGCATGGTGGGGCGCGGCTACTCGGTGAAATCGGCCCAGCTGGAAATGAATATGATAGCCGAAGGCTACTACGCCGTGAAGTCCATTCACGAGCTGAACAAGAAGCTCAAAGTGAGCATGCCGATAACGGATGCGGCGTTTAATATTCTGTACGAGCGGATTTCACCGGCCGTGGAGCTGGAGATTCTGAAGGAGAAGCTGCGGTAGTTGGCTGAGTTGAGCGTCCCCTCGGGACTACACGAATTGCCCGTTTGTGGTAATTCTGAAGTTTCGGGGATTTGTTTTTTCATAAACCAGCATCACTTTCTGTCCTTTATAAAACCTGGGCACCGCCAACCCCAGGCCATTTTCGTCCAAAGCCTCAATGATTTCCCCTTCGTGGGTATTGAACTGAACGACCGGCCGGAACACAGATGTCTCTCCCCAGCAGAACTCGTTTCTCAGCACAATTCCCTGCGTTTGCATTCCATTCTGGCGAAATTGCGTGTCCCAACGTTCATGCAGTTTGACGTAAGCCAGGAGTAAAAGCGCACCAATCGTCAGCGCGATAAAAAAAGATGTTGGCT
>JANYFQ010000606.1 GCA_025362615.1 Hymenobacter sp.
GGCCGTGCCTTTGATTTGTTCGGTGAGCTGCTCGGCCCGGCCGCGCAGCAGCTCGAAGCCGGCGGCGTGCAGCAGCGGGGCCAGGGCTTCGGGGTCGGCGGGGGTGTTCTCGTCGAGCTCGGCCACGCCCAGCGTCACGGCTTTGGGGCGGTAGCCGGCGCGCTCCAACAGGCTGTGCACGGCTTCTACGCACCGGGGGCACACCATGTTTTTGATGTGCAATAGGTTGGTTTTCAAGGGCTTTAACGTGTTTGAGGCCGCCGCGAGGCCGCCGGTGGAGAAATAGAACGCACGGCCGGTGCGCCGGGGGCCGCCCGACGCGGGCGCGGGACCGGGGTCGAAGCTTCGGCCCACCCGCGCCCGAACCAGTTGGCGGTGGCCCAGGTCACGAAGGGCACCACGGCCAGGAACGTAACGGCCAGCAGCCAGACCAATACGAGAAACGCGAAAAAAAGACGAGGAAAGAAATGGTCACTTACGCCGAACAAATAACCCACCAGCATTAGTGCCAAAGCCAGGCTGACCCCGGCCAGCACGCCCACCCGCCGCCAGGGCCAGGCGGCAACGTGTTTCTGAAGGCGATGACGCAAGGGCAAGGGCATATAACGGGGAATTGGGGAGGTGAAAATAGGGGAAATTTTGGTTGAACCCCGGTTTCAGTCCAGTAGCGCCAGCAACTCCTGCTGCATAGCCTGGCCATTATCGGCCTCGTACCACGCATTCATACCCTTTACTACCTGGTTGACGTGCAACGATTTATCGCCGTGCAGCTGCTGGCTTAGCACCTGGGCTTCGGCCGGGCGCGGGCCCCAGGTGCCCAGCTCGGTGCCGGTGGCCGCGTCGTAGCGAATGAGCTTGGGGATGCTGTTTTTGCCGTTGGTTTGGTGGGTGGCCATCAGCTCGGGGTGCTCGGAACGGAGCACAACGTGCAGCGCGACGCGGCCCTGGCTTTCATCGGCCAAGTGCGCCAATACGGGCAGGGCGTGGGCCGTGTCGCCGCACCAGGTCTCGCCCAGCAGCAGCCAATGCTCGGGGCGGGGCCGCTGCCGCAGCTGCTCGACCAGCGCGGGCAGTAGCGGCCTCAGGTAGGCGGTGTCGAGGTGCGACTGGTTCTGGTTGGTGTAGCGCACGAGGCCCGGCGACTGCTCGGGGCCGGTGGTGCGGTGCTCGGCGGCCAGCGTGGCTAGCAGCGCCCGAAACTCGGGGTAGGTGTAGGCGGGCGCGGGAAACGGGTTGGGCATTGGGGAAAGGGGAAAAATGAAGCGGGAGCAGGCCCGCTGGGGCAACCTTCGGCTGGCCCGCCCCGATACAACCGCGCCCGCGCCCGCTGGTTTGGCTTGCACGCGGGCGGGTTATCTTTCTACCTTGCGGCATCGCTCGTTTTTTATCCTTCACCCTGGCTCTTTCATGTCTCCGAAAAATTTCCTCCGCCCCCTTGCCGTGGCCTGCGCGCTCACCGCCACGCTTAGCGCCTGTAGCTCGGGCACCAAAGAAGGCTCCACCAACGTGGAGCGCGGCTACACCAAAAAAGGCCCCGCCGCCACCACCGACGGCACCGCCAACGGCGACTCGACCACCGCCGGCCTCGCCCGCGACACCATGCACCACGTCACCGGCAAAGACCTTTACAAAGCCGCCGGCGAGGCCAAAGACCGCAACCACGACGGCATCGCCGACTAGGCACCGCGCCGGCCAAACCGAAACCAGATGGCACAAAAAGGGCCCGTACGATAGTACGGGCCTTTTTCTTGTTTTGCGGAAAGAGAAGGACAAATAACGGAAAGCCCGTGGCGCAGCGCCCTGGCTTAGAAGAACACGAAGCCGTTGGGGCCGGCCCCCACCACGGCTTCGTCGATTTTGGTGCCGTCGGGCTGGTAGCTGCTCATTTTATCGGCCGAGAACGTGCCCGTGCCGGTGTAGATGTTGCCATTGTCGGGGTCAACCCCCAGGCCGTAGAACAGCCCGCCGATGAACGGTGCGGCCAGCAGCGACGGCAGCCGGGCATCGCCGGTACCCAAACGCACCACGCCGCCCAGAAAAGAATAGCCATCGGCAGCCCGGAAGTAGAGCTGGTCGCCAGCCGGGTTGGTGTGGATATCGGCGGGGGAATAGCGCTTGCTGGAAAATTTGCGCGACGTTGCGCCCACCGTGGGGTTGGCGGGGTCGAGGCGGTGG
>JANYFQ010000607.1 GCA_025362615.1 Hymenobacter sp.
ACGATACCGAGCCGGGTACGCCGCCCGCGTTGTCAGGAATGGGCAGCGCCAGGCCGCAAACGCCGCCGAAGCTCACGCCGCTGCCACCGCCGGTAGTCGTGAAAGTCACCGTGGTGGGGGCCGAGGTCTGGCCGGCACCGCAGTTAGCTACCACGCTTACGTTGTAGCGTGTGCCGGGGGTGAGGCTGCTCAGCGTCACGGGTGAGGCCGTGGCCTGCTGTGTAGCGGGTACGCCGCCCTGCGGCGTGAGGGTGATGGTGTAGCTCGTGGCCGAAGCGCCGGCCGCGAAGTTGAGCGTGGCGCCGGTGTTGCTCACGCCGGTAGCCGTCAGGCTGGTCAGGGGCGGGCAGGCCGAAGGAGCACCCAGGGTCACGTTCACGGCAAGGCGCGAGTTGAGCGTCGTCGTGTTTACGTCAATCCAGGTGGTGCCGCCAGTGGTGGTGTAGAGGAACACGCCACCACGCAGCGGTACTTCCGTTTGGTACGACACGGCCAGGTTGGTGGCCGTGATGGCCTTGATGCCCACAAAGAAATTGCCTGCCGGGATGGCAACGCTGGGGATGCTCACCACATCGTCGCCGCCAGCGGCCGGGCGCGGCCGGGTAGCCGAAGTATAGAGTATTGCGCCGGGCGTACCGCCGGCTCCGGAGGCATCATACACCACCACCTGGTAAGTGGCAGCGGCTACGGCCGCGTTGAAGTTGGTGGTCACGGTGTTCAGGGCGCCAGCGGTGGCGGCAGTGTAGCGCACGGCCAACACGGCATTGGCGGCACCAATACCGGCGCCGCCCACGTAGGTGGTGCCGTCGATGTAGCTCATATCACCGGCCGTCACGAGTTGCGTAGCGGTTTGGCTGTTGTTGGTGGCCACGTCATCAGCGGGCACCGTTACGGTCACGGTGTTGGTGCCGGTGGTGCCCACCACGGGGTAGCCAGTAAAGGTGACGGTGGTAGTGGCACCAGGGGCCAGCGTGGCAATGGTTTGGGTGTTGGTGAAGGTCGTAGTGCCGGTCACGGCCAGCGTTACCACTTTGTTGGTGAAGGCGACAGCACCAGGGTTGCTTATCACGGCCCGCACAACGTGGGGCGAGCCATACGCGCTCGACACCTTGCCCAGGGTATAAACGGCCGTCACGGCCGCGTCGTTGTTGGCCAGCACCGTCGGAGCGAAGCGGTAGGTGCGCCCGGCATCGGGCAGGCTCGCGTTGCGGAAGTTGTGGGTGCTGCCGGTGTAGTTGCCGGTGATGAAGGTCGTCGCCGTCCACGGTGCCGCGCCGGTCGTTTTGCTACCCAGCACGGTTTGGCCGGCGGCTGCGCCCGACCCTTTGATGCCCACTATCGGGAAGCGGCTCACGGCCGTGGCCGCCGAGGCCGTGGCCGTGCCGTACACAAACTCAATGTTGTTGCTGCCTTCGTAGAGCTTGGCCTGGAAGCTGAAGTTGCTGTACTGCGTGTTGGCGGGCGTGGCGTCGGACTTGTCGCGCACGTTTTTCCACTGCACCGTACACACCCGGTTGGGGGCCGTGCCGGTGGTGGCCACGCGGTACTCGGTGGGGCCGGTGCCCGGCTCGAGGTCGAAGTTGAAGGGCATGACCAGGTTCACGTCGGCCGCGTTGGTGCTCGTCACCGGGTCGACGGTGGTGCAGCCGGTCACGTTGCACAAAAACAGGTTGGTGGCCGACGGTGCGGTAGCCCCGAGCTTGATAAAGCCGTTCGTGCTCAGCACAAACTGCGTGAAGCTGGCCCCGTTGAAGGCGAACGAAAAACCAATGGCCTGCGCCGCCGAGTTGTCGTCGTCGTTGTTGGCCGTGGCAATGGCCGTGCCCGTGGCACCCAAATCGGTGAAGGTGCCAGCCGTGTTTGTAGCGCCAGCTACGCCGTAATTCAGGGCTTGGGCATTAGCGCCAAAGCCGGTTAGCAGCAACGCAGGCAGTGCCCAGCGCAGCGGTTGTAGGAGTTGTTTCATTGGAAACAAAGGGGGGAAAGTGAGAAAAAAAAGAGCGGGGTGAACGGTGCGCTGTTTGCTTGTGGTGACAACGCGGGCCTAAAGTTAATTCTTTATCGTGGATTGTGGCGTTGTTTTTTCATTGGGTCCCCTGAATTAACCACTCAGCCCTATCAAAGGCCAGCACCGGGGTGCCGGCCGTGCGGCGCTCTTCCAGCCCGTAGGCATAGGTGCGGTCGTAGTAGTCGAGCACTCGTGTGACCATTGTTTCAAAATCCTGCGCTTCTACGGCGGCCAGAGCCTCGCGGGTTGCGAGGCCACCCAGGCGCTTGGCCAGGCGTTCGATGGCCTCGCGCAGCAGCGCAGGGTTTTGGTTAGCCCCGTACTCAGCAGCCAGGCGGCCGATGCGCTCGGGGCGGGGCGTACCCAGCACGTAGCAGGGAGCCCTGCGCAGGCCCTCGTACAGCGTGGCGGGCAGCGTGAGGCGGCCAATTTGCCGGCTTTCATCCTCCACCCACACCGGCACATCGCCGGGCAACTGCGTCAGGGCCGCAGCCAGGTTGTTGTCGAACTGTTCCTGCGTGGGCGCGGGCGGCTGCCCAATGCCCCCAAACGACGACCCTTTGTGGCAGGCCAGCCCTTCCAAATCAAGCACCGGCTGCCCGGCGGCGGCCAGTTGGTGCAGCACTTCGGTTTTGCCGCTGCCGGTGGGGCCGCCCAGCACCCGCCAGGGCCGCGGTTGGGCCAGGGCAGCCAACACACCCTGGCGGTACTCCTTGTAGCCGCCCTCCAGTAAATGCACCGTAAACCCCGACAGCTCCAGCAGCCATTGCACGGCTTGGCTCCGCATTCCGCCGCGCCAGCAGTGCAAGCGCACCACGCGGCCGGGGGCCAGCTTTTTGGCTTGCTTGGCCAGGTCGGCCATCTTCGGCCCAAAAAATTTCAACCCCAGATGCACGGCCTGCTCCTGGCTCACGCGCTTGTAAGCCGTGCCGATGAGGGCCCGCTCGTCGTCGGAAAACAGCGGCAGGCTGATAGCCCCCGGCTGACGCCCCTGGGCAAACTCGGTGGGTGCCCGCACATCCAGGATGGGGTAGGGCAGGGCCTCAAATTCGGCGAGGGAGATGCGGGGCATGGGTTTGTGAAGAAAGAAGGGGGCAAGAAGGATGCGCCGGTGCGGCAGCAGCTTGGACGCGGGCGCGGAGCAATGGCCACTTGTGACAACTCGGTTGGTGACAAACTAACATTGTCACCAACCGGGTTGTCACAACTGTCGTCGGGCATCGAGGAAATGCCGCAACCTGCGCCAGCGCACCATCAAATTTTCAGCGCCCGCTTATACAGTTGCACCGTATTTTCCAGCCCCAAATACAGCGCGTCGCACACCAGCGCGTGGCCGATGCTGACCTCTAGCAGGCCCGGAATGTGCCGGGCAAAGTAGGCCAGGTTTTCCAGGTCCAAATCGTGGCCGGCGTTCAGGCCCAGGCCCGCTTCGGCGGCGGCCAGGGCGGTGGCGCGGTAGGGGGCCAGGGCGGCGGCGGGGCCGGCGGCGTAGCGGCGGGCGTAGGCTTCGGTGTAGAGTTCGATGCGGTCGGTGCCCGTGGCGCGGGCGCTGGGCACCAGGGCCGGGTCGGGGTCGAGGAAGAGGCTGACGCGGCAGCCGTAGCCGTGCAGCTCGGCTACGGTGCGGGCCAGAAATTCCTGCTGGCCCACGGTGTCCCAGCCGGCATTGGAAGTCAGGGCATCGGGGGCATCGGGCACGAGCGTGACTTGCGTGGGGCGGGTTTCGCGCACCAGGGCCAGAAAATCGGGCGTGGGGTTGCCCTCGACGTTGAATTCGGTGGTGAGGATGCCGGTCAGGTCGCGCACGTCCTGGTAGCGGATGTGGCGCTCGTCGGGGCGCGGATGCACCGTGATGCCGTCGGCCCCAAACCGCTCGATGTCGCGGGCCGCTTGCTGCACATCGGGCCGGGCGTGGCCCCGGGCGTTGCGCAAGGTGGCAATTTTGTTGATGTTTACGCTGAGGGAAATCATGGGCGGCTGGGATATTTGGTGCAAACTTGCACCTGCAAACGGCAAAGCTCGTTTTTTAGGCGAAATTGTTTAATTGTTGAATTGCTAAATTGTTGCCGAGTGCTTGCCACGCCGCACCGAACAAACAACAGTGGAACAAAGCAACTGGCCAACCTTCCCAGCAACGCGCTATGATGTAGTGTGAGCCAAACAGCTTCCAAAAACAGCCAACAATTCAGCAATTTAACAATTCAGCAATTAAACAATTCAACCACCATGTCCCTCAAAACCACCCTCGACGCTGCCATCAAGCAAGCCATGCTGGCCAAAGATAAAGTGCGCCTCACGGCCCTGCGCAGCCTCAAATCGCAAATCATGCTGGCCGAAACCGCCGACGGGGCCAGCGCCGACGGCCTCACGCCCGATGCCGAACTGAAGCTGCTCAACAAAGCCGCCAAGCAGCGCCGCGATGCCGCCACCATCTACAAAGAGCAGTTTCGGTCC
>JANYFQ010000611.1 GCA_025362615.1 Hymenobacter sp.
TCACCGCCGTTGCCCGGTGACGCGGGGCCTTGCCGCCAATCGTTCAACGGCGGTGGAACCCCGTTGGGGTTCGGCCAATCCTGGCGGCTAGACCGGGGGTAGGCTCCCGCTGGTCGCCAACCCCCGGCTGTGCTGTATAACCCCGTTGGGGTAGTCGCCCTCAAGAAACCAGAAATGGAAGCCCTCATCACCCGCGCCCTGGCCGACCTCAACTTCACGGCCATTGACTTTGAAACCGCCAACGAGCAACGCGGCAGCGCCTGCGCCGTGGGCGTGGTGCAGGTGCGCGGCGGGCTGATTGTGAGTACGTTTGAAACCCTGCTCCGGCCCCGCGTCCTGCGCATGGACTGGCGCAACCAGCAAGTTCACGGCATCTCCGAGGCCGATTTGCGCCACGCCCCAAGTCTGGCCGACGTGTGGCCCCAGCTCCTGCCCTACCTGTACCAGCAACCCGTAGCGGCCCACAATTCGGCCTTCGATTTGAGCGTACTCGACCACACCTGCCGCGATTTCGACCTGCCTTCGCCGCCGCTCCACGCCCTGTGCTCCGTGAAGCTGGCCAAGCTGGTGTGGCCGCAGCTCGAACGCCACCGCCTCAACTACCTGGCCGATTTCCTGGGCCTGGCCCTCAACCACCACGACGCGCTGTCGGATGCCCGCGCCTGCGCCGAAATCACGGTGCGGGCGCTGCGCTCGGGCACCGCGCTGCCGCTCTGCTACCAGCAGCGCGAGCTGACGGCCGGGCTGGCCCGGCGGGCAGCGGCGGCGGCGCGGCGGGCTTGAAACAACCTTCATTGTTTACGCCAACACGTTCAGCGAAACTCATTTGCTAGCTCTGAACGATGCCTACGCAGCCAGACCTTTGCCGCGCAAGTACCGCAACCCAACGCCGGTCGTTCCTCCTCCAAGGCCGCATTTTTGCGCGAGGCCCTGGCCCAGCAAATGGCCTACAAGCGGCAGGTCGAACTGGGGAAGTAGTTACTCGCCTCAACCCGGATTGGTGAGCGGCCGTGAAGCGTGGTGAACCCGCGCGATGTCGACGCGTTTGCGGCTGACCACCCGGTACACGATGCGAAAATTTCCCTCTATCAACTCCCGAATTCTGGGATTATCGAACGCTGGTACCTGACGACCAGCGTTCGGAAAAGCAGCCAATGCGTCGGCACGGGCGATGAGGCGCTCAATCAGCCGACTGGCGAAAAAGGGGCGAGGCCATCGCGTATTCGCGGGCAGCCTGGAGGTCGTCGATAGCCGAGTTGGTCCCGTTTATTTTGACCACGCTTGTGCCAGCTTTTTCACTTCTTTGTGGGTCTTCATCTGTCCATCGCGGCTCTGTTGCAGCCCTTCTTCCACTTTGGCCATAAAAACCAGGCGCTCCAGCAATACGTCCAGCTCTACTTCGTCGGGCATCGCGTTCACGGCGGATAATATGGTGTCTTTGCTCATGACAAAATAGTTAAAAACTGTTTTCTACTGCAGGTCTAACGACAAGCTGATTTGCCCATTCAACCCGTCGCGGACGATGCGGAGGAGGGTGGAAACGCGGATGTCGCTGGCATCGTTTTCGATGCGCGAAATGTAGCTTTTGGTGGTGCCGGCCCGTTGCGCGAGTTGCTCCTGGGTGAGGTGCCGCTGCTTGCGGGCTTCCTGAATGAGCACCCCCAGTTTGAAGGCTTCCAGGCCTTCTTCATAGGTTTGGCGGCTGGGCGTGCCGGGCGCACCGTATTTGGCGGCCAGGTGGTCGTCCCAGGATGTCAGGTAATCAGGCAGTTCGTTTGGCTTCATCGTATTCATCTTTCAAGCGCAGGGCGCGGCTGATTTCTTGTTTAGGCGTTCGGTTGGTCTTTTTTTGAAACCCGTTGAGCAGCACGACCAGTTTGCCCTCATCAAAAAAACAAAACACCCGAAAAATATTACTACCGACTTCAACCCTGATTTCATACAACCCGTCGGTGCCCTCCAGGTGCTTCAAAAACTTTTCCGGCACTTGAGGGAGCGTCCGCAAAAGGTCAAAAACGTAGTCGATTTTTTTCTGCACCGCGCCGGTTTGCGCGTCGTAAAAGTCCCAGAAATAGCGCCGGAAAACGACAACGTGACGCACCGGTTTGTCAGCCATACGCGCAAAGTTAGCTGGTCAGACAACTTTCGCCGATGCCGTCCGCTCAAAACAGCACCGCCACCTGCATCCGCCCGGTATGCACCGTGTTGAGGCTGCTGGCCTTGCGGCCGTCGTAGGCCAGGGTGATGTTGAGGCCGTTGCTCAGGCGCTGCTCGAGGTTGAGGGTCCAGGTGTAGTTGGCGCCGGGGCGCAGGGCGTTGAGGATTTCGAGGCCCACGACGGTGGCCGGGTCGCCGCTGAAGACCACGCCGGTGTAGCGCAGGGCGGCCGTGAGGGTGCGCTTGCTGACCTGGCTGAGGCGGGTTTCGAGGCCCAGTTCGTCAAAAGTGCCCTGGGTGCCCAGGGCCGCGCCGTCGAGCACGTTGCGCTTGGTGGTATGCAGGTAGTTGGCCGTGAGGCGGAAGGCGGGCGTGGGCTGGTAGCTGATTTCGGGCTGGAGGCTGTGGTTGAGCAGGCGGTAGTTGCGGGCCGGCAGGTAGCTGCTTTGGGCCTCGCGCACGTCGCGCGAGGCCGTGACGCGCCCCGTGAAGCGCAGCGCCAGCGTGCGCCGCACGAGCAGGCTCTGGGTGGAGAGGTTACGTAAATCGGAGCCCTGGGCGAGCAGCGTTTTCTGCTGGGTTTGCTGCACGGTGAATTCGGCCCCAAAAATCGGGTTCGAGCGGTTGAAGTAGAGCGTGTTGCGGAAAAGCTGGGTGAAGGCCAGCAGCTCGGCATCTTCTTTATCGAAGCTGAAGGGCGAGAGGCGGGCCAGCAGGCCAGGGTTGGTGGTGCGCCTATCGACGGTGATGCTCGTGAGCGTGGCCAGGCGCGAGGCCGCCGCCCGCCAGCCGCCCGCGTCGCGCCAGCCGCGCGGGGCCGCCGTGCTGAGGCGGTAGCCGAGGCGGTTGGTGAAGGCCGTCACGTAGTCCGTCGTCGGCAAATAGACCTTGATGAAGGTCCGGTACTGAGCGTCGGGGGTTTGGGCTTCCAGGAACTCCTCTTTGTCCTGCTGGTTGTTGCCGTTGAGGTCGCCGGCGTAGAAGTGGGTGCCGGTGCCGGCGGGCACGGCCAGGTACGAGAAGTCGCGTTTCAGCTCGCGGCCCGTGGCCACGGCGTAGGTGAGTTCGGAGCGGACTTGGTTTTGGAGCAGGCCCACGTTGTAGCTAACCTGGCCGAGGGCCGTTTGCTGGCGGGCGCTGTCGCGCACGGCCAGGGCGCGGTAGGTGGCGCTCAGGCGCAGGTCCTGGGTTTTGCCGGGGCGGGCGGCCAGGCTGCCCTGCCAGGTTTGGGCGACGGAGCGCCGGAAAAACGCGGTGCGCTCGGGGGTGGGCAGTTGGTCTTGCCGGTAGCTGTAATCGACCCGAAACTGGGTGCGGGCCGAGTCGCGGCTCTGCACAAATACGTTGTGCTCGTCGAAGTAATTGGCCGAGCGCAGGCTGTCGCCGCCGGGCAGGGCCACCCGGTTTTTGTCGAAGCGGTAGGCGTAGCCCGGCACCAGCGGGCCGCCCGCGAGGCGGGCCGTGGCCTCGCCCCGCGCCCAGGTCGAGCGGTAGCGCCCGGCCTCGGAGTTGAGCACGAACAGCGAACCCCGTGCCTCCACCCGGCCCAGGGTGTGGGCCGCCTCCAGCCAGTGCTGCACGCCGCTCACCTCGCCCGGCCGGAAGCGGCGGCTGAGGCGGTAGCCCACGCTGTTGCCCGCGTCGCGCACCAGCCCCACGCCGAAATTGAGGATGTTGTCTTCCCGCGCCGTGCCGCCGGCGGCGTTGTTTTGCCCGCTGCTGGCGGCGCTCCAGTTGCGGTCGAACTCGATGTCGCGGTAGCGGTCGATGGGCGCGAAGCGGGGGGCGGTGTACTCGTAATCGAGGTTCGAGCGCAGGCGGTAGCCGCGCAGCGCCCCGCCCAGGCCGGCGGCCAGCCAGGCGGGCAGGCGGCGGTCGGCCACGGCGTAGCCCAGCCGAATGGCCCCGCCCTGGTCGGTGGCCGGCGCGAAGCGGTTGCGAGCCAGTTGCGAGCGGGCGGCATCCACGAAAAGGGTCGTGCTGCTGTCCACCTGAAAGCCGACCCCGGCCGTGGCCATTTGCTTGAGCAGCGGCGTGGGCAGGCGGCGCAGCGGCGAGTAGCTGCCCCGGCCCGAGGGGTCGTACTCGTACACCCGGCCGTTGCTGCTGAGGTTGGTTTGCGAGAGGCGGTAGTCACCCCGCCCGGCCCCCACGTCGGTGAAGCGCACGGCAAACACCGGCCCGAGCGTGTCGAGGCCCGTGGCGCGGGCGTAGCGGCCGGTGGCGGCATCGCGGCGGTAAAGCACCTGGGTGCGGCTGTAGGGGGCGGGCGTGGCCCCGTCGGTTTGGGCGAAGGCCACGTTGCCGGCCTGGCGCAGGGTGCGGACCAACGCGGTGTCGAGGTTGAGGTTGGGGGCGTTGTCGGGGTTGTCGGCTTCCTGGTAGAAGTTGCCGCGCAGGCTCAGGCGGCCGGCCTGCTGGTAGTGGCTCAGGGCGTAGAGCGAGCGGGCGTAGTTGAGGTCGGAGTACTCAAAATCGACCTTGATGCGGGTGTTGCGGGTGATGAGGTGGCGGGGCGTGAAAATGATTTCGGCCAGGTTGTAATCAATGGTGTAGTCGGCATCGAAGCCCCGCGCTTGCAGGCGGCCGTCCAAATACACGCGCTCCGAGTTGGCCAGCACAATCAGAAACTGCTCGCCGTTGGGGCCGCTGAGGCGGTAGGGGCCTTGCACGTTGTCGATGGGCGGCACGTCGATGCTGGCAAATTTGCCTTTGGCCACGCCCCCGGCAGCGGTGGAGGAGGATTGCCATTGGGGGAGTTTCTTGTTTCTTGTTTCTTGTTGCTCGTTTGGCTGTGGCGTGGGCTTTGGCTCGCTGCCGTTGGGTGTTGGGGGTTGGGTGTTGGGGGTTGGGTTTTGGGGCTGATTGCCTGCCCCGCCGCTGCCCCCGAAGCTGCCCACGTTGCCGCTGCTGCCCGTGCCGCTGCCGGCGCTGCCGAAGCCGCCGGGGTTGCTGCCGTTGCCGGCCCCGCCCAGGCTCCCGCCGCTGCCCGCGCCGCCGCCGAAACCGCTGCCAGCCCCCGCGCCGCCTGCGCTGCTGGGGGCCACGAGCAGGCCGCCCGGCAGCAGTTGCGCGTTGGCCACGCCCTGCCCGAAGGTGCTGCCCCCGCCCAGGCCGGCCAGCGGCGGGCCGATGTTGAGCTCGCCGGCCGCGCCCTGAATGTTTTTGTAGTAGCGCAGGAAATAATCGGGCTTGTTGCGGAGCACCACGTCGCCGGCCGTCAGGTTCCAGTGGGGGTTGGTGAGGGTGAGGTAAATGCGGTCGAACTGCTGCAACTGCTGGGTGTTGCCCTCGGGCTGAAAGGGCACGTTCTGGTCCGAAATGGCCGCCGTCAGGTTGATGTTGTCGGTGAGCTTGCCTTCGAGCTGCAGGTTGAGGGCCGAGTTCACAAACACGTTCTGGGTGTTGCCGAAGCTGATGCCCCGCGCCAGGTTGCCGGTTTTGGTGATGCCGGGGGTGCTCAAAATCTGCTCCTGCGGCGCGAAGTCCTCGAAGCCCCGCATGGGCCGCCGGAAGCCCAGGCTGTCCATCAGCCCGGCCGGGCGGCGGTAGCGGGGCGTGGCCAGGGCCAGCGGCAGCACCCGGTAGCGCACCAGCACCGAGTCGGGCCGGGGCGCGGCCGGCGTTAGCCCGCCCACCGCCGCCACTGGCCGCACCCAGCGGTAGCGCCCGGTGGCGGGGTTGTGGCCCACGGCCTGCCCGGCCACGGCCACCGAGGCCGGCACCACGGTGAGCGTGTCGGGCAGGGCAAAGTCGAGGGTGTCGCGGCCGGGGGCCAGGCGCAGCCAGCGCCCGCGCAGGGTGCTCAGGGGCACCGGGGCCGCTGGGGCGGGCGGGGCCGCCGGCCGCTGCTGGGCCGCCGCGCCGCCCGCCGCCGCCAGCAACAGCCCCGCCGCCAGCGCGGCCCGGCGGGCAAGGCA
>JANYFQ010000629.1 GCA_025362615.1 Hymenobacter sp.
CCGCATATTTACCAAGATGGCCGACCAAACTACCGCCCCGCTGGGCGACAACCTGACCACTGATGCCGCGCATTCGGCTGGCGAAATGGCCGATTTTGAGGCCGCGCCTGCTGCCAGCGAAACGCCTGCTGCTGGCGAAACGCCCGTTGCCGATGGGCTGCACGAAGAGGCCAGCCGCACCGACAATGAGCTGGCCGAACTGAAAGACAAGTACCTGCGCCTTGCCGCCGAGTTTGAGAACTACAAGCGCCGCACGACCAAGGAGCGCATTGAACTCTTCAAAACCGCCAACCAAGAGCTGATGACGGCATTGTTGCCGGTGCTCGACGATTTTGACCGGGCCCGGCAACACACCGAAGGCACTGATGACGCGGAAGCGCTGCGCCATGCGCTCGACATCACCTACGGCAAGCTCAACAAAACCTTGCAGCAGAAGGGCCTGGCCGCCATGGAAACCAAAGGCGGCGACTTTGATGCCGATTTGCACGAGGCCATTACCCAGATTCCGGCCCCAACGGAAGAGTTGAAGGGCAAGATTGTGGACGAGGTGGAAAAAGGGTATTACTTGGGCGACAAAGTTATTCGTCACGCCAAAGTGGTGCTGGGGGCGTAACGCGGGTTTTCAGCCCGTGAGTCAGCACACAAGGCGGGGGGAATACCCGCGAAATACTTAACCCAATTACGGTGTGGGCCTTGTTCTCGCATCACAACGCGCGGGTTGAAAACCCGCGCTACCCATCACAACGCGCGGGTTGAGAACCCGCGCTACCTTATATGGCAACGAAGCGCGATTATTACGAGGTATTGGGCATTGCCAAGAATGCGGCGGCTGACGAGATAAAGTCGGCTTACCGCAAGATGGCCATTAAGTTTCACCCCGACAAGAACCCTGACGACCCCACGGCGGAGGACAAATTCAAGGAGGCGGCCGAGGCGTACGAGGTGTTGAGCAACGCCGACAAACGCGCCCGATACGACCGTTTCGGCCATCAGAGCGGCAGTGGTGGGGGCGGAGTGCCGAACATGGAGGATATTTTCTCGCAGTTCGGCGATATTTTTGGCGGGCAGGGCGGCGGCGGCTTCGAGGGCTTTTTTGGGGGCCGGCAGGGCGGGCAGCGGGTGCGGAAAGGTTCCAATTTGCGCATCAAGCTCAAGCTTGATTTGGAGGAAATCGCCAACGGGGTGGAGAAGAAAATCAAGGTGAAACGCTACGTGGCGTGTGCGCCGTGCAGCGGCACGGGAGCCAAAAACGGCACCGACCTCAAAACCTGCGCTACCTGCCAGGGCCAGGGCCAGGTGAAGCGCGTGGTGAACACCATGCTGGGCCAGATGGTGAGTAGCAGCACCTGCCCCGCCTGCAACGGCGAAGGCAAGACCGTGACGGCCACTTGCGACACCTGTAAGGGCGAAGGCCGCCAACTGCACGAGGAAGTCATCCCGATAAACATTCCGGCGGGCGTGGCCAACGATATGCAGCTGAGCATGAACGGCAAAGGCAACTACCCGGAGCGCGGCGGCGTACCCGGCGACCTGCTGATTCAAATAGAAGAGGAGCCGCACGAGTTCCTCAAGCGCGACGGCAACAACATCATGTTCGAGCAGTACATTTCGTTCGTGGATGCCGCGCTGGGGGCCAGTTTGGAGGTGCCCACGATTGAGGGCAAGGTCAAAATAAAGGTGGAGCCGGGTACGCAGGCGGGCAAGATTTTGCGGCTGCGCGGCAAGGGCATCAAGGATTTGAACGGCTACGGCCGGGGCGACCAGCTCATCCACCTCAACGTGTGGACACCGAAAGATGTGAGCGGCGAGGAGCGCGAATTGCTGGAAAAGCTGCGCGACTCGCGCAACTTCGTGCCCAGCCCCGGCAAGAACGAGAAGGGCTTTTTTGAGCGCGTGAAGGAGTATTTCGCCTGAACCACGAATTAAGGCGAATTTTGGAGATTGCACGAATTTTTATGGCCCGCCCGGTTTTTGGGCGGGCCTTTTTGCTGGGCGAATGGCGGGTTTTTTCTTGCCGAATTTGTGAAATTCGTAAGAAACCGATGATAAAATTGGGGTTTTTGGATGAAAACAGGGGTTTGGGAGCGGATGATGCGCCTAACGGGGCGTACCTTTAGAGCCTGATTTTTACCCCTGACTCCTTTCGATGTCCCATTCTTACCGTATCTGGCCGCTGGCAATTTCGCTGCTGACGGCGGGGCCAGTTGTGGCCCAAACCACTGCCACCGTGCCCGATGGCACCCCGCAACTGCGCCGCTTGCCGGCCACGGCGGCCAGCCAGCTTCGCCAATTGCCGCTCGACAGCCGCCAGGTGCTGCGCCAGGAGCTGGCCCTGCGGCCCGCCGACGATTTTGCGGCCATCCGCACCGAAACCGACGAGCTGGGCCAGCGCCACGAGCGCTGGCAGCAAACGTACCTGGGCGTAAAGGTCGAGCACGGCATCTACACCGTTCACCGCGAGGCCGGGGTATTGAGCGGAGAGCTGAAACCCATTCCTGTTGGCTTGAGTGTAAAGCCGTTACTGCCGGCCGCCACGGCGCTGCAACGGGCATTGGCCACCATCAACGCCACCCAATACCGCTGGAACGACCCGGCCGCTGAAGCCCAGCTACGGCGCGAAACCGGCAACCCCGCCGCTACCAACCGCCCGGTGGGCGAGTTGGTGCTGGTTGAGGATTTTCGGCAGGGCGATGCCGCCCGCCGGGCGGTGGTGCTGGCCTGGAAATTCAACATCTGGGCCGACGAGCCGGAAAGCCGCGCCTGGGTTTACGTGGACGCTCGTAGCGGCGAAGTCGTGTTGCAGGATGCTATTTTGAAGCACGCCCACGGCGCGTCGAAAGCACAGCCCGCACGGGTCAAAAAGACCACCACCGCCGCCACCGGGCGCTTTGAAACCCGCTACATCGGGGTGCGGCAGGTGGCCACCGACCAGACGACGGGCGGCTTCCGGCTGCGCGATTACACCCGCGCCGCCGGCATCGAAACCTACAACCTGCGCAACGCCACGGCCGCGAGCATTGCCGCGAGCGTCGATTTTACCGATGCCGACAACAACTGGACGGGCCTCGAATTCAACAACGCCGCCAAAGACAACGCTGCCCTCGACGCGCATTTTGGCTCGACGCAGGTGTACGACTACTGGATGAGCGTCCACAACCGCAACTCGTGGAACGGCTTGGGCGGCAAGATGATAAATTACGTTCACTTTCGCACTAACTACGATAATGCCAGCTGGAACGGCTCGGCTATGCAGTACGGCGACGGCGGCACGACCTTCTCGCCGCTGACCTGCCTCGACGTGTGCGCCCACGAGATGGGCCACGGCATATGCCAGGCCACCGCCGGGCTGGTGTACCTCAACGAAAGCGGGGCGCTGAACGAAGGATTTTCGGACATCTGGGGCGCGTGCGTTGAATACCACACCGACCCCACCAAGCAGACCTGGATTGTGGGCGAAGACATTTCGCGCACCTCCGGTGGGCTGCGCTCGATGAGCGACCCGCTGACGACGACCGTGTTGTCGCGCTGCCCGGCCAACTACCGGGGCACCCGCTGGAACTTCGGCACCACCGACAACGGCGGTGTGCATACCAACTCGGGGGTACTAAACCACTGGTTTTACATCCTGAGCGTGGGCAAACAGGGCGTGAACGAGCAGCGGCAGGCCTACGCCGTGACGGGTGTCGGCATCACCGACGCGGCCCGCATTGCCTACCGGGCCGAGCGCCTCTACCTCACGCCCAACTCCGACTACCGGTCGGCCCGCATTTTCACCATTCAGGCGGCCACCGATTTGTTTGGAGCCACTTCGACCCAGGTGCAGGCCGTGATTGATGCCTGGTTTGCCGTGGGCCTGGGCACGAGCAGTGCGGTTCCGGCCGGCTTGCAGGCCCAGTGCCAGCCCGACGATGCGGTGATACTAACCGCCACCCCTTCAACGCTCAATGCCTGTGCTGGCACCCCGCTTACCCTCACGGCCACGGCAGCATTCCCGGCCATCCGGCGCTTGCGGAGCGTGGCCCCGGTAGCGCTCGTGGACGGCAGCGTGAGCTACACGGCGGTGCCGTTATTTAGTACCGCCATCACCGTGCAGCACGGCTTGGAACCGCTGTACAGCGACTACGCGGGCCTGCGGAAAGTGCGGGTGCGCCTGCTGCACGACCGGCCCCAACAGGTGGCCTTGCGGCTGGCCGTGCGGAGCGGCACCACCACCATCTACGTGCCCCTGGCCACGGTGCTGCCCAGCTACAACGGCGCGGGTACGGCGGTGCTTGACCTGACGTTTGACGATAACTCGAGTGGCGTGTTGCCGGCGGCAATCAGCGGCAACAGCCTCACCGGTACGTTTCGGCCCGCTACGCTGCTGGGCAGCATCACGCCCGGTGCCATCACGACTATTGCCCTTGAAGGGCTTGATGGGCAAGTGGGCAGCGCCGGTACGGTGGAGCTGGCCGAATTGTTTTTTGACCGCAACCCGAGCGACGTGCCGTCGGTGCGTTGGGTAGGGCCGGGGCTGGACGCTACGGGCCTGGTAGCCACGGTATCGCCGGCGGGCAGCCCCACCGGTGGGGCCACGCCGTACACTTACACGGTGCTGGCTTCGGACCCGTATTTTGGATGCACCAGCCAGCAAACCGTTACCGTGACGGTGCGGCAGCCACTGCTGGCCGCTGCCGCCCTGCAACCGGAACTGTGCGCCGGGCGCGGCCAGGCCTTTGGCCCTCTGGACCTACGCGTGACGCAGGACGACAGTCTCCCCGGCCAAACCTACCGCTGGAGCGGCCCGGCGGGCTTCGCCCGCACCGGCCGTCGGCAGCGCGTGGCCCAGCCCACGGCCGGCCGCCTGCGCTACACCGTGGCCACTACATCGCCCGGCAGCAGCTGCTCGCTGGCTCAGACCGTGACTGTGCTGGCCCGCCGCCCGGCCCTGGCCGTGCCCGCCGGCATCGACTCGGTGATAACCGCCGGTACCGCCGCCCGTCTCCGCAGCCGCAACCTCGACAATCAACTTGCCGGACCTTACCAGTTTACGGGCAGTACCACCATCCCCGACAACAACCCCGCCGGGGTCCGCATCCCGCTGGTGGTGAGCGGCGCGGCCGAAGGGTTTTTCGACTTGCGCGGTATTCGCCTCAACATCACCCACACCTACATCGGCGACCTGGAACTGTACGTGGAGGCCCCCGACGGCACCCGCGTGCTGCTGAGCCGCATGAACGGCGGCGACGGCGATTTCTATACCAACACCTTGTTCGTGGATTCGGTCGGTGCTCGTGGGTTGAGCACGGGCGCTTCGCCCTACGCCGGTAGCTGGCAGGTGGACGAACCCACGGGCTTCGCCAAGCTCCGCAACGCCGCCCAGGCCGGCACCTGGAACCTGTGGGCCCGCGACCTCGGTCCGGCCGATGTGGGGCCGGTCACGGCCTGGGCCATCGTCACGAAAGATAACCGGGTGCAATGGAGCGGCCCCAACGGCTTCACTGCCAGCGGCCCCGCTACACTCAGCCCCGTGCTGACGGCCCCCGGCCACTACCGCTACCTCGCCACCACCAGCAGCGGCCCCTGCACCTACACCGATACCGTGAACGTGCGCGTGACCCGCTCCCTGGCTGCCCGCAACGCCGTAGCGGGGCTGTCGGTAACGGCTGCGCCGGTGCCCTTCGGCGGCGCGGGCCTGGCGCTGCACCTGCAAGCCAATCGGGCCGTGCCCACCGCCAGCGTGGCGGTGTTCGACCTGGCCGGCCGCCTCGTGCTGCGCCGCAGCCTGGCCGTGCCCGCCGGGGCCTCGGCCCTGGCGCTGCCCGAAGCCGGCCGCCTGCCCGCCGGCGTGTACCTGGTGCGGGCGCAACTCGGCGACGAGTTGCTGACGCTTCGTGTGACGCGGGAATAGCCGTTGGGCTTGTTTTTTGAGTCGAAAGCTCCTGGTTGCCTTGTGCGGCCGGGAGCTTTTGTTTTGGTGGTACAGCTCTAACTGCTGTTACGCGCTGCTCCAAAACCCCGAAGGGGTTACACAGCACAGCCGGGGGTTGGCGACCAGCGGGCGCCTACCCCCGGCTACGACGGCTGCGTGGCCCGAACCCCAACGGGGTTCCATAGCCTGCGGCGAACCACTTGCCTGACTGAAGGCGGTGGAACCCCGTTGGGGTTCGGCCGTGGGGGGGCATTGGTCCGGGGGTAGGCTCCCGGTG
>JANYFQ010000639.1 GCA_025362615.1 Hymenobacter sp.
GGTCCAGGTCTTTTCCTTGCGCGGGTCGAGCACCGAGCTGATGTGGGAGTAGATGTCGTGGCCCCAGTATTTTTTGATGGCCGGCGAGGCCAGCAGGCCGCCCATCTCCTCGTTCACTTGGGCGCGGGGGAAGAGCACGAAATCCTCGCCCGACTTTTTGTCTTTGTAATTGACTCGATAATAAGTGTTTTCGGGCAGGATGTCGAGCGTGTCGCCGGTTTTGTAGTACGTTTTGCCACCCGTGGCGATGGGGCCGCGGGCCACGGCGCGGTAGTCGTCGTCGGTGCGGAAAAGGAGCTGCTTGTTCACGTAGTCGGGCACGCCGGGCACGTCGAAATACTGGCCGGTGTACGTCACGTCGTAGCCGTGCATGGGCGTAGTTTCGTTGCGCCAGAGCAGCACGTTGTCGCGGTTCAACTCTTCGGTGAACTCGCGCGAGTAGAGCAGGCCCGATACGTTGCGCGAAATAATGGCCGAGTAGCCCGACGAGGCCAGGATGCCCAGCAGCATCAGGGCCACGCCCAGGTGGGCCACCGCGCCGCCCGAAATGGCGATTTTACGCCGCCACAGCGTGAAGAGCGTACCGAAATTGGCCAGCACCCCAAACAGCCCGGCCAGCACCAGCACCACGTACGGAGCCGTGATGGTGAGGCCGTTGTAGCGCACGAGCAGCACCGTGAGGGCCGTGCCCAGCAGCGCCAGCAAGCCGGGGGCCGTGAGCGAGTTGAGAAGCGTCGTGCCGTCATTCCGCTGCCACCACATGATTTGGGCCAGGCCCGAAAGCAGCGCCACGCCCACGCCCAGCCAGAGCTGTAATTTAGAGTAATGTGCTATCTGGTCGGCGGGCAGGGCGATGTTGGTTTTGATGCCCAACAGCCCCATAAAGGCGTTGTATACCGGAATGCTCGTCGTGAACAGCACCTGAAACGCGCCCAGGCACAGCACGGTAGCGCCCACCAGCACCCAGAGTTCGGCGCTGTAGCCGCTCAGCTCTTTTTCGGTGGCCGGAATTTCTTTCCAGCGCCACACCAGCAGCCCCACGGCCAGCACCCCGAAGGCCGCCAGGTAAACGAACAACTGCCCCGAAAGCCCTAAGTCGGTGAAGGAGTGGACCGAAGCATTGCCCAGCACCCCGCTGCGGGTGAGGAAGGTGGCGTACAAAATCAAGACAAACGTGGCGATGACGAGCGCGAACGAGAGCCGCAGGCCCACGCGCCGCCGCTGCCACAGCACCAGCCCGTGCATACTCGCCACGAGCACCAGCCAGGGGATGTAAACGGCGTTTTCCACGGGGTCCCAGTTCCAGTAACCGCCGAAGTTGAGGGTTTCGTAGGCCCAGTACGCGCCCATCACCACGCCCACGCCCAATACCGCCCCGCCCACGAGCGTCCAGGGCAAAGCGGGTTTTACCCAGGCGGTTAGCTCGCGTTTCCAGAGGGCGGCGATGGCGAAGGCGAAGGGCACCAGCGTGAGGGCGAAGCCCAGAAACAGCGTCGGCGGATGAATCACCATCCAGTAGTTCTGGAGCAGGGCGTTGAGGCCGGTGCCGTCTTTGGGCACGAAGTCGGGGTTGGTTTTCCAGACCGGCAAATCAGTCAGAAACTCGCGCAGCAGAATAAACGGCGACGAGCCAATTTTGACTCCGCCCAGCACTACGCCCAGAATCATACTCACCAAAAAGAGCTGCACGCCGCTGAACACGGCCATCACCGGGACTTCCCAGCGGCGGTTGAACCGCATGATTATCAGGCCCAATACGACGTGCCAGAATATCCAGAGCAGGAACGAGCCTTCCTGCCCTTCCCAAAAGCACGAAATCATGTACTGCACCGGCAAGTGGTTGGAGCTGTGGCTCCAGGCGTAGTAATACTCGTAGCGGTGCGCGTGGATGATGTTGAACAAGCACACCACCACCGAGAGCACCGCCGCGCCGTGGACCAGAAACGCTGCCCGCCCAACGCGCCGCCAACTCGGGTCGGGGTCGTCAAGTGGCCGGCCTTTGCTGGCCTGAAAATAACTGTAAGCGGCCACCAGCGCCGCCGCAAACGCCACAATAACACTCAGGTGGCCGAGTTGGCCAATAAATAAATTCATGCGTTGAAATAATCGGTGTTGATTGACCGGCTGCTGAATTTTCAGCAAAAAACCCGTTCGAAAGCCAAAATTACGGCTTGCCAGCCCCCGGCCGGGAATACAACAGCCAACGCGCCGAAAAGTGGCCGTTGCCGATGGTTGATTTTGGGTCCGTAGCAGCAAGGGCTCACCACTGGCCTTTGCCAGTTGCTACCTTTGCCGGCCATGCTAGCCACCCTGCGCGATTCGCTCTCGTTTGCCCGCAAAGCCACGCCGGCCCGCGTCTGGAACGCCACGCAGGTGGTGGGTTCGTACCTTTTGAGCAAGGCCACGGGCCGCGCCCGCCACGCCGGGCTGCCGGTGGCGCTGGCCTTCGAGCCGACTACGAGTTGCAATTTGCGCTGCCCGGAATGCCCCAGCGGCCTGCGCTCCTTTACCCGGCCCACCGGAATGCTGCCGGCCGCGCTCTTTCAAAAAACCATCGACGAGGTAGGCAAGCGGCTGTGGTACTTGATTTTCTATTTTCAGGGCGAGCCGTATTTGCACCCCGAATTTCTGGACATGGTGCGCTACGCCAGCCGCCGGGGCATTTACACCGCCACCAGCACCAACGCCCACTACCTGAGCGACGGCAACGCCCGCCGCACCGTCGAGAGCGGCCTCGACCGCCTCATCATCTCGCTCGACGGCACCACCCAGGAAGTGTATCAGCAGTACCGCGTGGGCGGCAAACTGAGCAAAGTATTAGAAGGCACACGCAACGTGGTGCGCTGGCGTAAGGAGCTGAAATCGAGCACCCCGCGCATCGTGTTTCAGTTTCTGGTGGTGCGCCCCAACGAGCACCAGCTTGCCGATGCCCGCGCCCTGGCCCAGGCAATGGGCGTGGACGACGTGTGGTTCAAAACGGCCCAGATTTACGACCACCAGCACGGCTCGCCCCTCATCCCGACCATCGACTACTACTCGCGCTACGAAAACAACCCCGACGGCACCTGGGGCCTCAAAAACAAGCTCGTCAACCATTGCTGGAAGATGTGGCATTCCTGCGTCATCACCTGGGACGGCCTCGTGGTGCCCTGCTGCTTCGACAAAGATGCCGAATACCGCCTCGGCGACCTCAAAACCCAAACCTTCGCCGCGCTCTGGCAAGGCAGCAAGTACCAGCAGTTCCGCGCCGCCCTGCTCAAAGGCCGCGACCAGATTGAAATGTGCCGCAATTGCAGCGAAGGCACAAAGGTTTGGGGGTGAGGTTGATTCAGTTACTGCTATTACGCGGTTGGCGCGGGCCTCTGGCCCGTGTCGGCTACTTGCGGGCCTCTGGCCCGTACCTCAGGCCGAAATGGTGTGCCTCATCTGCTGCCCATCGTTCAACGATTGGGGCCAGCGGCCCCCAAAGTAGTCGGCACGGGCCTGGAGGCCCGCGCCAAACCGCTCCCGTGTAACAGCAACTACTTAAACTCAATCCGCAGCGCATCCTGCCCCGGAAACTTGAGCGAATAGATGCCAGCTTTCAGCGAACCACGCAGTACCTCAAGGTTGCTGCTTTCGGGGCGGATGCGGCGCACCACGCGCCCGGCCTGGTCGAGCAACTGGGCTTCGAGGCGGTTCACCCAGGCTTCGGGCAGCACGAGGCGCACGGCCTCGTTGGCGGGCACGGGGTAAGCCTGAACCAGGGGCGCGGTGCGGCGCGACGTGCTGGTAGCCAGCACAGTGCCGGCCGTGCCCAGAGCGGGCCGCAAAAAGTCGCGCACTACCCGAAACGTGGTATCTGCGTAAGCCAAAGCACTCGTTGAGGTGCCGTATTGCGGAATGTGGCCCGCGCTCTGAAAAGTTTTGAACACGTTGCGAATGCCGAGCTGCGTTGTACGCGGGTGCAGCACGGCGCTGCCCCACACATATTTGGGGGGCAGGTTGCTTCCCACGCGGCCCCGTCCGTAGGGCACCACGGCATCGTTGGTGCCGTGCAGGCTGCACAAGGGCGGGTCGTTGGCTTCGATGAGGGAAGCGTTTTCGGTGGCCCCGCTCAGGTTGATGACGGCCAGCGGGCGGCTGCTGTAGCCGGGGTTGCCGCCGGTGCCTTCTACGCCGCCCAGGGCCGCCGCGTCTACGTAGGCCGGTATCTCGCTCAGCTTGTCGAGGTAGCCGGTTTGCAGGGCCATGAATGCTCCGGCCGAAGCGCCGCCCACGGCAATGTACTGCGACTGAATGCGGTACGTGTTGGTGGTGGCCGCGTCGTTGCGGAAGTAGCGGATGGCGGCTTTCATGTCCTGGCCCCCGCGCAACGCCCCTTTGGCAATGGCTACGGTGTCGAAATTGGTGAAGACGGTAACGGGGTCAATCAATCGGTAATCGATGCTGGCCGTGACGTAGCCGAGCCGGGCAAAGCGGGTGCAGATGGCTACCATGTACGCCTCGTTGCGGGTGCCGGTCACGAAGCCGCCCTGGTGGGCGAATATGATGAGCGGGCGCCGCAGCAGTACGTCGCCGGTGGGTTGGTACACGTCCATGACGAGCTGCTGGGTTTGACCAGCCGAGTTCACGGCGGAGCCGTAAACGACGTTGAGCGTGGCGGTTACGTTGGGAAAAATGGGCTGGTAGTACCGGCCGCCGGTGGTGTCTATCTGGGCCGAGGCGAAGCGGGCGAACGCCAGCAGCAGCAACAAGGGAAGTAGCTTTTTCATTTTAATTGTTTAATTGTTGCATTGCTGAATTGTTGCTCATACGTGCGCCGAACAACACTGCGCCCGCTGCGGGATATATCCTGGAACGAGAAACCAGCAGCGAGAAACCAGAAACACAAAGTACGTCCGTTCTTTGCACTTGTTCATGCCCATCGTCCTTCCGCCCCCACTGCAACCCGGCCAACGCGTGGCCGTCGTCAGCACCGCCCGTAAAATCACCGCCGCCGAGCTGGCCCCGGCCCTGGCCACCCTCGCTGGTTGGGGCCTGGACGTGGTGCTGGGCGAAAGCATCGGGGCTGAAAATCATCAGTTTGCCGGGCACGATGCCTTGCGCCGCCGCGACTTCCAGCGCCAGCTAGACGACCCGGCCATCGCCGCCATCCTGTGCGCCCGAGGCGGCTACGGCACGGCCCGCATCGTGGACGGGCTCGATTTTACCCACTTTCAAAAGCACCCCAAGTGGGTGGCTGGCTTCTCCGATATTACGGTGCTGCACTGCCACTTGCTGCGCCTGGGCTACGCCAGCATCCACGGCGTGATGCCGGTGTTGTTCCATCAGCCCGGCGGCGAAATGGCCTTGCAGACCCTGCGAACCGCGCTTTTTGGCGAAGCGCCCGCGCCGCTGCTGGCCCCGCCGCACCCGCTGCAACGCCTCGGCACAGCCACCGGCGAGCTGGTGGGCGGCAACCTGAGCCTGTTGCACACGCTCACCGGCACCCCGTCGCAGGTCAGTTTCGCGGGCCGTATTCTTTTCCTCGAAGACCTGGACGAGTACCGCTATCACCTCGACCGAATGCTGCTGCACCTGCACCGCAGCGGGCAGCTTGCGGGCCTGGCCGGATTGGCCGTGGGCCACTTTTCGGCCATGCGCGACAACGCCGTGCCCTTCGGCGCGGAGGCCGACGAAATCATCGCCCACTACACCCAGGACTACGATTTTCCGGTCGGCTGCGGCTTCCCCATCGGCCACGAACCCGACAACGCCGCCGTGGTAGTAGGCCGGCCCATGCGCCTGACGGTGAACGCGGCAGGTAGCCAACTGGCCTAGTGCCGGGCCAGAAATTCCAGCACCGTTCGGTTGAAAACCGCCGGGTCTTCCTGCGGCGCGTAGTGGCTCAGGCCCGGAAAAATAAGCAGCTCGGCCCCCGGAATGCTGGCCGCGATGAGGCGGGTATGGGCTTCCGTGATGATGTCTTTTTCGCCGGCCAGCACCAGCACGGGCGCCTTGATGGCCCGCAGTTCGGCGGGTTTCATGCGCGGGTAGTCGAGCAGTAGCGTGGTGAGGCGGCGGTAGCGGGCCGGGCTGCGGCGCAGGTCTTGGCGTATTTGGGCCAGGATGGCGGCGTCCACGGCCGTGGTGTCGGCGAAGAGGTTGGCACCCATCGTCACCAGGCTCCGCACGCGGGCGGGGTAGCGCAGGGCCAGGCTCAGGCCAGTGTTGCCGCCGTCGCTCCAGCCCACGACGTGCGCGACGGGTACCTGCAACGCGTCGAGCAGCGCCACCATGTCGTCGGCAAATAAATCGTAGGTAAGGATGCCTTTGGTAATGGCCGATTTGCCCTGGTCGCGGGTGTCCACGGCGATGACGCGGTAGCTGCGGGCCAGGTCGGCAATCTGGTAGTTGAAGGCACCAATGCTCCCGCCGTTGCCGTGCAGCAGCAGCAGCGGCGGCCCCTGCCCGTAAGTTTCGTAGTAGAGCTTTACGCCGTTGGCGAGTTGGTAGCGGCCGGCGGCGCGGTTGTCGCCGTAGGGCACAATGCCGGCGCCGCGCAGCAGCAGGTAGCGGTTGCCGCCCGCTTCGGTGGCCACGCGGTAGGTGTAGCCAGCCGTGGGGCGCGGCTCGTAGGGCCGCCAGCCTGGTGGCAGGCGGGTAGCCGACGAGTCGGCGGGCGCGGGGGCCTCGAAGCCGGCGTTGGCCAGCGGCACGGGCTGCCAGGTGCCGCCGGGCTGGGCCACTTCCAGCCGGAAGTCATCGAAGGCAAAACGCCCGCTGCCGTGTACGTTGGGGTTGAG
>JANYFQ010000642.1 GCA_025362615.1 Hymenobacter sp.
CGTGGCCGGGTTGGGCCAGAGCGTGGCCCGCCCCGCCCACGCCCGCGCCTGCTGCGCCGCCGTGGGCCGGCCCCAGGGGTAGAGCGCCTGCGTGGCCGTGCAGCCCAGGTTGTTGGTGAGCGTGAGCCGGACGGCCGTGCCAGGGCCCGGCACCCGCCCCGCCGCGTAGCGGTGCCGCACCAGCCCGCCCGTGGCCCGCTCCAGCACCGTGCCGTCGCCCAGTTCCCAGCGGTAGCTGACATTTTGGGCGTAGCGCGGCCCGGCCCCGCTGAGTTGGCGCAGCACCAGCGAATCGGGCTGCGGCTGCGCGTAGATGGCGTTGGGCTGCGGCGGGTAGCGGCAGTAATCGGGCACGAAGGCCGGGGCCACGTTGCCGAAACCGGCCGAGAACGTCCGTTGCGAGGAGGTCGGCATACCAGGGGCTGGCGGACGGGGTATCTGCACCGCGCCCCAGGCCATGAGCGGGTCGCCGGGTTCGTGTACCAGCCGCCTGAGCGAGGTTGCGGCGGTGAGCGAAGCAGCTACATCAAGGAAGGCCAGGCGCTGGCCGCTGACTGAGAACCGGGCCAGGTAGCCGGTTTCGCGTCCGGCGAGTTGCCGGCTGCCCACGAGCAGGTACTCGCCAGCCGCCGTCACGCTCAGGTCCCAGAGGTAGGGGTTGGGGCTGGTGTCCACCGGCACGTTCCACTGCACCCGCCAGAG
This sequence comes from Hymenobacter sp., assembly GCA_025362615.1. GTDB lineage: Bacteria > Bacteroidota > Bacteroidia > Cytophagales > Hymenobacteraceae > Hymenobacter. The sequence continues at coordinate 703 of JANYFQ010000642.1, forward strand.
CGAATCGAGCTTGACGAGCCGCTGCTCGGTGGGGCTGCCGGCTGGCAGCCGGGCCCGGCGGCGGACAAACATGACCACGCCCTTGTCGGCGGTCGGCACGGCTTTTTGAATGGCTTCGTAGTCCCCCTCCACCCCGAAGCGCTTGGTGCGAATCGTGTCGCCCGTGTGCGTGAACTCCACCAGCCGCGCATCCAACGACTCGCTAAACGAGGTGGTGAGCGGCGTGGGCACCAGCTCGTAGCCGGCGGCCACGTAGCTGCCGTTGGCCTGCACGAACAGGTTTTGGGTGTTGGCCGCGTAGCCCGGAAACCGCACTTCCCACTGGATGCGGCCCAGGTTGTCGAACTTGGTTACGGTTTGCCGGTCGAGAAAGGCATTGCCCGTGGGATTCACGAAGTCGAGCGTGTTGGCCCCCACTACGTAGCCGTCGGGCGTACGCAACAACGGCAACGGCATCGAGCTGACCCCGGTGCGGCCCGGCGGCGCGTGGAAGGCGCGGCTCCAAATGATTTGTCCCTGCCCGCTCATCTTCACCAACACCGGCAGCCGGTCAGGGAGCCGGGCACCGTTTATGAGCGTGTCCACCTCTCCCGTCCACGTAAAGCTACCATCGCCGTTGCCGACGACAGCCACCGCCCCGCCCCTCGTGACGGGCCGCCCGTGATAAGCAGTAATAGCTATGCTGCCCGTAGAATCACCCTGGGCGTTTGTGAACAAGATACGCGGGTACGCTTCATTGGGCACCTGCGTTGATACTTGCCCTACATGAACATAAGAGTTCACACCTACTTTGGCCGAACTCGCATGAACAGCGGCTGGATACGGGTCGTTGGGAAAACCGGGGCGGTAGCTTTTTTGCCACAGCACCGATTGTGCTTGAGCGTCGCTCATTCCAACGAGCAGCAATAGCAGGGCCAGGGCACAGCTAATGAAACAATTGAGCCAATACATAACCTGTCGTTCTTAATGTTGGACAAGCAGTCGTTGTGTCTGCACGGGCCGGCCGCCCACCAGCAACGTGCAGGCGTACACGCCCGCCGGCAGTGCGCCCACCTCCAGCACGAGGGCCGTGGCCCCGGCCGGCAGGGCGTGGGTTTGCACCACCCGCCCCAGCGCGTCGAGCACCCGCACCACGGCCCCGCCCGCCGGCACCGCCGCCGCCAGTGCCAGCGTGGCCGTGCCCGTGGCCGGGTTGGGCCAGAGCGTGGCCCGCCCCGCCCACGCCCGCGCCTGCTGCGCCGCCGTGGGCCGGCCCCAGGGGTAGAGCGCCTGCGTGGCCGTGCAGCCCAGGTTGTTGGTGAGCGTGAGCCGGACGGCCGTGCC
>JANYFQ010000678.1 GCA_025362615.1 Hymenobacter sp.
GCCGGGGCCGGGGCCGCCCAGGGCCAATAGCGTCAGCAGCGAAAGAATTACAGTCATATAAACAAGCCTTCCAAAATTCACTTCGTCCCCCACCCGGGGGCACCGGCCAGGCAGCCCGCGGGGCAAAATAACGCAATAACCGGCAGGAAATTGACCGAGGGTGCCCAAAGCAGCGAGTGGCCGGCGTTCTTTGCGGCTGAAAGCGGCTTTCCGTTGCCTTTATTCCATCTTCACGCGGCACAAGCTAAAGCAGGTGCTACATCCCGTCCGCTCATGGTTCTTGGCCTGATTCCCGCCCGCTTCGCCTCCACCCGCCTGCCCGGCAAGCCGCTCGTCGATTTGGGCGGCCTCAGCATGATTCAGCGCGTGGTGATGCAGGCCCGACAGGCCAACCTGGCCCGCGTGGTGGTGGCGACGGACGACGAGCGCATCCTGCGCCACGTTCAGGATTTTGGGGGCGAGGCCGTGCTCACGCGCCCCGACCACCCCAGCGGCACCGACCGCCTCTGGGAGGCTTTCCAGCAGCTCGGCAGCCCTGCCGACGTGCATTGCATCGTCAATATTCAGGGCGATGAGCCGTTCATTCACCCCGCCCAAATCAACGCCCTGGCCGAACTGTTCGCTGACCCCGCCACCGCGCCCACCATCGCCACGCTAGTGAAGCCGGTGCTCACGCAGGAAGAATTATTCAGCCCGCACCTGCCCAAAGTAGTGCTCAATGCCCAAGGCCACGCCCTGTATTTCAGCCGCCACCCCCTGCCCTACCAGCGCGCCCGCGCCCCCGCCGAGTGGCTGGCCCACCACCGCTACCTTCGCCACCTGGGCCTGTACGCTTACCAGCCGGCCGTGCTCGGGCAGCTCACGCAACTGCCCGTGTCGCCCCTCGAAGCCGCCGAGAGCCTGGAGCAGCTGCGGTGGCTGGAGGCCGGCTATCAGATTCGCTGCGCCGAAACCGAGTTGGATGCCTTTGGGATTGATACGCCGGAAGACGTGGCTCGGGCGCGGGCGCGGGCGCGGCTGCTGGGTTAGTCGGCACGCTCCACGGCAGGCTTTTCGGTGCTGGCATGATGGCGCTCGTCGCGCATTTCGCGCGAGAGGAAGTAGTTGAGCGCCGTGCGGATGATGGCAATGGCTCCGAGCTTGCCCAGCTGCTCCCAGGTAGGCGAAATGGCCGTGGACAGGATATCGGCCCCCAGTTGAAACTCCAGGGCCAGCGCCAGGTAGCGGGCCAGGGTCAGCCGGATGGCGGTGAAATCGGCCGTTTGGCCCTTGCTCAGCGCCTTCACCAGCAGCCAGCCCGCGCTGAGAATACCCAGCGCGATGATAACCGCGCCCACCGTTTCCACGCCCAGCTTCAGCCACATCACGCCCTCAATCACACCGCTTTCGGCCCGGCCGTGCGCGGAGGTTACGTCGCGGGCCGCTTCGGGCAGGACCGATAAGAAAGGGGCATGCAGCAACAACATAAGCGCGAAAAGGGCGGTAATGAGCAGGATACGGACAATGCCGGCCCGCAGTCGAAATTAGCCGCCGGCTTTTTTGGCCTTGTAGCCTTCCTTGAGCAATACTTCCAGCACCTTGTCGCGGAAGTCGCCCTGCACCACCACTTCGCCGTCTTTGGCGCTGCCGCCCACGCCGCACTTGGTTTTGAGGAGCTTGCCGAGAGCTTGCAAGTCCGCATCGGTGCCTACGAAGCCGGTCACGAGCGTGACCTGCTTGCCCCCGCGCTGCTTTTTGTCGAGCTGCACGCGCAGCTGCTGCTGCTGCGAGGGCAGCGTAGCAGTCTCGCCGGGCGCGTTGTCCTGGTACGTAAAGTCGGGGTTGGTGGAGTACACCACGCCGGTGCGGTTTTGCTTCATGTTTCTTGTTTTTGGTTTCTGGTTTCTGGTTGCTCGTTTCTGGTTGCTGGTTTCCGGCAGTTTGAGCCACACACCCCAATCAGAAACCAGAAACGAGCAACCAGAAACCCGATTTACACCGCCACGGCCAGGGCCAGCGGCAGCAGCTCCACGTCGAATTCGGTGGCGTGGCCCAGGTAGTCGCCATCGACGTGGAAGCCGATGGGTGCTTCGGCCACCACCCGGCCGCGCG
>JANYFQ010000679.1 GCA_025362615.1 Hymenobacter sp.
TGGGTCACGGGCCACACCTACGGCGTGTACGGGCCGCTGCTGGCCGGCGGCACCACGCTGCTCTTCGAGGGCGTACCGACCTACCCCGACGCGGGCCGGTTCTGGGAAGTCATCGACAAGCACCACGTCACCATTTTCTACACCGCGCCCACGGCCATCCGCAGCCTCATGGCCACGCCGCTCGACAACGTACTGAGCTACTCCCTCAGCAGCTTACGCATCATCGGCTCCGTCGGCGAACCCATCAACGAGGAAGCCTGGCACTGGTACCACCAGCACGTCGGCAAGGAGCGCTGCCCGCTCGTGGACACTTGGTGGCAGACCGAAACCGGCGGCATCATGCTCTCGGCCCTGGCCGGCATCACGCCCAGCCGGCCGGCCCACGCGGGCCTGCCGCTGCCCGGCGTGCAGCCCGTGCTGCTGGCGCAGGACGGCTCCGAAATCGCGGGTAACGACCAGGAAGGCTACCTGGCCATCAAAGCCAGTTGGCCGGCCATCCTCCGCACCACCTGGGGCGACCACGAGCGCGCCCGCCAAACCTATTTCACGCCCTACCCCGGCTACTATTTCACCGGCGACGGCGCCCGCCGCGATGCCGACGGCCTCTACCGCATCATCGGCCGCGTCGATGACGTCATCAACGTGAGCGGGCACCGCTTCGGCACGGCCGAAATCGAAAACGCCATCAACCAGAACGAGCACGTCGTGGAGTCGGCCGTGGTGGGTTATCCGCATGACGTTAAGGGCCAAGGCATTTATGCCTATGTCATCTGCCGGCACGGCCTGCCCACGTCGGCGGCCGAGCGCACCATTTTCGAGGCCAGCATCATCGAAACGGTGGTGGCCGAAATCGGCAAAATCGCCAAGCCCGACAAAATTCAGCTCGTGGCGGGCCTGCCCAAAACCCGCAGCGGCAAAATCATGCGCCGCATCCTACGCAAAATCGCCGAAGGCGAAACCGAGAGCCTGGGCGACGTAACGACGCTGCTCGACCCGGCCGTAGTGGCCGAGATTGTGGCGGGCCGGAAGTGAATTATTATCTTTGAAGTGGGCGACGGAACGAGTTGCGTTCGCCCGTGTTATTTGTCAAATCAAAAGTCCGCGCCATGCAAACCATCACCTTGAGTGCCCGCTACAACGGCGAACAAATTTTGCTCGATGAACCCTACGAGCTGGCGCCGGACACGCGGCTGATAATAACCGTATTGCCCGCGCCGCTGTCCGAACGAGACGAGTGGATGCATTTTGCCGCTCAAAATCTGGCCGCTGCTTACGGTGACGACGAACCTGAGTACACGTTGGCCGACGTAAAGGAGATGAATCCCGACTACGATGGAAGCTAGAATCGTGTTGGCGGCCCTGCCGCAAGCCGACGGAACAACGAAGCGCCGCCCCGCGCTGGTGTTGCGCGAAATGCGTCCTTTCGGCGACTTGTTACTGGCGGGCATCAGCACCAAGCTGCGGCAGGCGGTGCCCGGATTTGACGAGTTGCTGCTTCCCGACGACCCCGATTTTACGGCCAGCGGCCTGTACGCACCTTCCGTGGTGCGCCTGGGCTACGTTTCGGCGGTGGCGCGGGTCAAGGTGGTGGGCCGGATGGGCGATTTGCCCGCCGCCCGGCATCGGGCTTTGCTGGCGCGGCTCAGTGCGTATTTAGTGGCCGAATTCTGAAAGGAAAACGGCCGATTACTTCACTCTTGACTTTCCACAAAAACGGTACACACAATCCAAGAAATCGAACAAGCGGTTTCGCAATTCACGGCCGAACAGTTGGCTGGTTTTCGGGCATGGTTTGACGGATTTGATGCTCAAAACCGAGGCCGACGGTTTGAAGCTGATGCCGCCGTCGGCCACCTTGACGCGCTGGCCGACGAAGCCCTGCGCGACTTGCGTGAGGGCCGCACCACGGCCCGTTGACACCACACAAAAAAGCTCACGCATGGAACCTTCCCAAATCACCCTTTCGCCCGCCGACATTGCCGCTGTGCGCCGAATGGCCCAACGCTTGGGCAAAACCGAAACCGAGTTGCTGCACGAAGCCGTGGCCGATTTCATGCGCCGGGCATCGGTGGACAACTGGAAAATGACCCTCACTAAAGTCAAGGGGATGTGGGCCGACCATCCCGACGCGCCCGATACCCGGCAGTTACGCGGGGAGTGGCAGGGGCGGAGCCAGCAACTAGCGGGGGCAGGCGATGAATAGCCTCGTTTTGCTTGACTCTGACGTGCTGATTGATTTCCTGCGTGGGCAGCCATTGGCCGTGACCTACCTTGAAAACCTGACGGAAACGCCTTTGCTCTCGGTCGTGGCCGTGGCCGAGCTTTTTTCGGGAGTGCGCGACGGCAACGAGCGCCGCTCGCTGGAAGCGTTCGTGGCCAGCGTCCCGTCACTCAAAAAAATCCCCTGGGTCGGCCAGCGCCAAATACTTCTGTAACCGCTCGGCCGACCCAAAATACGGCAACACGCAGGCTAAAAACCGCTCGGCCACACCCGCATCGGGCACACAGACGATGAACGAAAGGCCGCCGCTGGCAAATTCCAGCTCCTCCAGCAGCGCGGGCTGGTATTCCTCGACGATGGTTTCGAGGTGTTCGGCCCAGCAGGCGGCGGTGCCGCCGAAGCCGTAGTCGAGGAAGAGTTGGTAGTAGTCTTCCAGCCCGCCCACGTCGGCGAATACGGCCAGTTGGCGCTCGGGCGTGGGGTGGGGCAGGGGGGCGATTTGGAAGGGAAACGTAGCGGCCATCACCGGCAAAATTACGGCTGCCTGCGCCGCAACCGCGCCAGCAGCAGCCCGGCGCAGGCCAGGGCAAGCACGGCAATGAGGGCATCGCGCACAACGCGGCCCTGCTTTGCCTCGGCTACTTCGGCGGTTTGGTCGCGCTGCTGGGCCACGAGTTTTTTCTCGCGCAGGCGGGCGTTGGCCAGCTCGCCCTGCACCTCCGACAGGCGCTGGGCGGTGAGGTTGCGGTCGTCGCGGCTGGTGGTTTCGAGGGTGGCGGCGGCGGTGCCGTAGTGCTGGGCGGCGGTTTGGGCGGCGCGGGCCGTGGTTTGGGCCGCTTCGGCGGTGCGGTTGAGCACGTCCACAATCTGCTGGTCTTTGTCCACGATGCCTTGCAGGGCATCCACGACTTCCTGCAAGTCTTTTTTGGAGGGCTTGTTGCCAAACAGGCTGTGCCGCTGGGCGTTGGCGGCGGCATATTGCGTGGTGAGGCGCTGACGCTCGGCCAGCAGGCGGGGCAATTCGGTGTCCTGGGCCAGGGCCGGCAGGGGTAGAAGCAGCAGCAGGGCGGCGCGGCGGAGGTAGGAGAGGAGCAAGGTAGTTGGGGTTAGCAGGGAAGAGATGTTACGTTTTGGCCTGGGGTTTGGGATTTCAGGTGTTGGGTGTTGGGTGTTGGGTGTTGGGTTTTAGGTGTTGGGTATTAGGTGTTGGGTTTTAGGTGTTGGGTTTTAGGTGTTGGGTTTTAGGTGTTGGGTTTTAGG
>JANYFQ010000713.1 GCA_025362615.1 Hymenobacter sp.
GAGACATGAGCTGTGAGACATGAGCTGTGAGACATGAGCTGTGAGACATGAGCTGTGAGACATGAGCTGTGAGACATGAGCTGTGAGACATGAGAAGGCAAACGCCTCCGTCTTGTCAGTTCTCATATCTCACGTCTCATATCTCACGTCTCATATCTCACATCTCACGTCTCATATCTCACGTCTCATATCTCACGTCTCATATCTCACGTCTCATATCTCACATCTCACAGCTACACCGGCAGCGGCAGGGTTTCGGCGGCCACGGCGGCGGGCGGCACGGGGTCCTGGGCCAGCGCGGGGGCATCGCGCAGCAGCTCGCCCTGCTGGGCGGCGGGCTTGATGGTGAGGGGCACTTTCTCGACGACCACGTCCGAGGTGTCGAGCCCGAAGGCTTGCTGGTCGCTGATGGCGAAGCGGTTAATCAGGAAATAACCAGCCAGGATGAACCGCTCGCGGAAGGTCAGGTCGTTGTCGTAGCTCAGAACTTTGTCGAGCACCACGAAGCGGAAATCGCCGGGTATGCGGTGCTTGCGGAGCGTGGCGTAACGCGAGGTGATGTCGATTTCGCCCTTGCCGGCCATGTCCTCCAACACCCGCCGAAACAGCAGGTTGAGGCGCGGCTGGATGCGGAAGCCCAGCCGGAAGCTGACCTTGAACACCACGCCCGGCACCAGCTCTTCGACCGTGAAGCGGCTGCCGAAGGGTTCGGCCAGCAACCCGATGTTGAGGAGCCAGTAGCGGTCGGCCCGCTTGGGGCGCTTCCGCAGGATGGAATACAGGATTTTGCTCTCGATTTGGGCCGCGCCCTTGCTCCGCGTCAAATACACCAGGTTCGAGGCGTACTTGGCCACGGTTTCGTCGCGGCTCAGCTCGGCCAGGATGGGCAACTCGTCGGCCAGGGGCACGAGGTCGAGGAAGCGGTTTTTGATTTCGCGCCCCTTGTAACCGAGCCACATCATCACAATCAGCCCCCACTCAAACACCAGAATGCCCAGCCGGTTGAGGAGCTTGGTGATGTTGGCGACGAGAAACGCGGTTTCGACGGTGAAAAACACCAGCATCAGTTCCGCCACCACCGGCAGCGCCCAGTGGCGCACCCCGCGCAGGTACTGCCCCAGCAAAATGCTGGTCATCAGCATCGCCACCGTGATGGAAAAGCCGTAGGCCGCCGTCATGTTTTCCGACGTTCGGAACCAGAGCTGCACGGCCAGGCAGCCGGCCAGCAGCAGCCAGTTGATGCTGGGCACGTAAATCTGCCCCCGTTGGTCGGTCGGGAAAAGTACCCGCACCTTGGGCCAGAAGTTGAGGCTCACGGCCTCCGAAATGAGGGTGTACGACCCCGAAATCAGGGCCTGCGAGGCGATGATGGTGGCCGCCGTGGCGAGGACGATGAGCGGCACCAGCGCCCACTGCGGGGCGATGAGGAAGAACGGGTTCTGTTCGGCCGTGAGGGTCTGGCCGGCGTAGCCCATCGCCCAGGCCGCCTGCCCCAGGTAGTTGAGAACGAGGGTGGTTTTGACAAAAATCCAGGCCAGGCGGATGTTCTTGCGCCCGCAATGGCCCAGGTCCGAGTACAGGGCTTCGGCCCCGGTGGTACACAAAAACACGAAGCCCAGCAGCCAGAACCCCTCGGGGTACTCCGTCAGCAGCCGCACGGCGTAGGCGGGGTTGAGGGCGGCCAGTACCTGCGGGTGCTGCACAATCTGGGCCAGGCCGAGGCCGCCAATCACCAGAAACCACACCCCCATGATGGGGCCGAAGGCCACGCCCACCACCTTGGTGCCAAACTGCTGAAAGGCAAAGAGTAGCGTGATGATGACGCACACGATGCCCACGATTTCGTTCGTCGTCAGGGCCGGGTAAAGCAGGCGCAGCCCCTCAATGGCCGACGACACCGAGATGGGCGGCGTGATGATGCCGTCGGCCAGCAGCGTACCCGCCCCGACGATGGCCGGAAACAGCAGCCACTTGCCCCGCGTTTTGACCAGCGAAAAGAGCGAGAAAATGCCGCCCTCGCCGTGGTTGTCGGCCTCCAGCGTCAGCAAAATGTACTTGACGGTGGTTTGCAGCGTCAGGGTCCAGAACACGGCCGACACGCCGCCGTAAACGAGCAGCTCGCTCACCGGCCGCTCGCCGATGATGGACTTGAAAACGTAAAGCGGCGAGGTGCCAATGTCGCCGAAGATGATGCCCAGCGTCACGAGCAAGCCCGCCACCGTAACGGCGCGGCGGTGAATGCTGGTGGGGGCAGGGTCGGCGGGAAGGGGAGTTGTCATGTCTGGTTGCTGATTGCTGGTTTACCCCGCCACGGGCAGCGTGAAAAAGAAGGTGCTCCCGGTCCCCGGCGCACTCTCGACCCCGAGCGTACCGCCCTGGGTGGCGATGAACTCGCGCGAGATGCTCAGACCCAGGCCCGTGCCCTCGGTTGCTGCGGGGGCCGCGTCGGGGCTGGCAACCGGGGCGGGCCCGCGGGCGAAACGCTCGAAAATGCGGGCCTGCTGGTCGGGCGCGATGCCGGGGCC
>JANYFQ010000003.1 GCA_025362615.1 Hymenobacter sp.
GCTAAAAAACCTCGGGGCCGTGCCCTGGGAAAACCGCCTGCGCCTGCGCCGCCACGCCCGCAACGTGTTCGATTTTGACGAACAGCAGCGCCTCAACGAAGCAAACCGCCGCCTGCACTACGCCCTGCGCCGCCTGCACGCCGCGCCCGACGTGCCCCGCGTGACCGCCCAGCTCGTGGCCGAAGGCATCATCGCCAACCCCGAGCGGCCGGCCCTCGAAAAAGCCCTGCACGCCGTGGTTGCCCATCCGCAGCTTGCCGCGTACTTCGCCCCCGGCCTGAGCGTCGAAACCGAGCGCGACTTGCTGGTGGGCGGCGTGGCCCTGCGCGACTACAAGCCCGACCGCGTGGTGTTCGACCGCAGCGGGCAGCGCGTGACGCTGCTCGACTTCAAGCTGCCGCCGCCCCACGAGCGCCACGCCCGGCAGCTCCGCGCCTACGCCCGGCAGTTTGAGGCCCTGGGCTACGCCGACGTGCGCGGGCTGATTTATTACTTCGGCACGGAAGAAGTGGTGGCCGCGTAAATAGCAAAGCGCCGGACGGTGGCAGTTTGCGAACGGTGCCGGGCCGGCAAAGAAGGTGTTGCTGGGCGAAGGAGCGCCGTTGACGTACAAAATCTGGTCGTTTACATCTTTAATTGGTGTATTTCGCGCTTTCTTCGCCCCAACTGCTTGCGTGGGCTGTGCATTTTACTTAAATTTGTGAGGGTTGTGGCTCCGGCGCATATGACACGTTTATGCTATAGCGCCGCGTGTTGTCAGCCGCTACCTTTGTCCTTTGCCAGCCGGCACCGCGTTGGCACTTGCCATCCGCCCTCATTTTTACCCGTCTTCCCATGAAACATCTTTCCCCCTTTGCCCTGGTGGCCTCGGCCCTGGGCCTGCTGCTGGGCACCGCCGCCCACGCGCAGGACGTGTACAACAGCGGCGCCCAAATCACGCTCATCGGCGGGGCCAGCATTTACGTGCCGGGCAACCTCACCAACACCGGGGGCGGCAGCATCAGCACGGCCGGTAGCACGGTGCAGGTGGTGGGCAACGTCGTTAATGACGCGGCCAGCACCTATACCCTGGGCAGCGCGGGCAGCCTCGAAGTGAAGGGCAACCTCACCAACACCGCCACCCTCACGCCCGGCGCGGGCACCATCCTGCTCACCGGCACCGCCGCCCAGGCCCTCGACCTGGGCGGGGCCAGCGTGTTCAACCTGACGGTGAACAACACCGCCGCCACGCCCCTCGTGACCGTGCCCAGCAACGTGACCGTGCAAAACGCCCTCACCCTCACCAACGGCATGGTGCGGACCACGGCCGCCACCAAAGTGGCCCTGCTCAACGCCGCCACCATCAGCGGCGAAACCACCACCCGCTTCGTGGCCGGCAACCTCGAAGTCACCAAAACCGCCGTCAGCGGGGCTTCCCCGATTGACTTTGGCAACGGGGCCGTCATCACCCCCAACAACAACCTGGGCCAGGTGACGGTGACGCGCACGGCCAACCTGAACACCAACACCGGCCCCGCGCCCAGCTACGGCAACCTCCCCACCGACGCTACCAAGAAAAGCATCGACCAGATTTGGTCCATCGTGGTGGCCACGCAGCCCGCCGCCGGCAACCCGGCCAGCGTCACGTTCTCCTGGTTTCAGGCCAACGACAACGGCGCGGCCAACTTCGCCCAAACCCGCGTCTGGAAACGCCTCAACAGCAGCGCGCCCTGGGCGGCCCAGGGTCCTTACGTCAATGCCAACGGGCGCACCATCACGGCCACGGCTACCTCGTTTTCCGACTGGACGGTTTCCAACTCGTCCAACCCGCTGCCCGTCGAGCTGCTGACCTTTGGCGTGGTGCGGGCCGGCGAGGCCGCCCGCCTCACCTGGCGCACGGCCACCGAAACCAACAACGACCACTGGGACATCGAGACGAGCACCAACGGCCAGGATTTCCGCAAGTTTGCCGAAGTAGCCGGCCAAGGCAGCAAGCTCTCGCCCACCGACTACACCCTGCTCGACCCCGCCCTGCTGCGCTACCGCGCCCCCGTGGTGTACTACCGCCTGCGCCAGGTAGATGCCGACGGCAAGTCGGCCTACTCGCCGGTGCAGTCGCTGGCCATCGACGCCAAAAGCTTCGCCGCCACGGCCTACCCCAACCCCGTGGGGGCCGAGGGCACGCGGGTCGACATCCGCACCGCCCAGGCCGGGGCCGCCCAACTCGCCATCTACGACGCCACCGGCCGCCTGCTGACGGGCATCAAAACCGAGCTGCAAGCCGGCCTCAACGAAGTGGCGCTGCGCGAAGCCGGCCAACTGGCCTCGGGCGTGTACTTCCTCTACGTCACGCAGGGCAGCCAGCGCACCAGGCTCAAACTAGTGCGCGAGTAAGCCCCGGCAGCCAATTATTGCCTTTGCGCGGCACCAAAAAGCCCCGTGAGCCTGTTCGGCTGACGGGGCTTTTTGGTGGGCATCCGTTCAGGAAACAGCTAATGCCTGTTATCTTGCCTTCGCTTTACAACTGATGCTATTTCCCAATCATGAAACTTACCCTCCTCATCCGTCAGGGCCAAACCCAACTCATCGGCCAGATTCAGGAAATTCCCGGCGTACTCACGCAAGGCCACACCGTGGCCGAAGTGAAGGAAAACATTCAGGATGCGCTGGCGCTTTATTTG
>JANYFQ010000649.1 GCA_025362615.1 Hymenobacter sp.
CATTGCGTTAGGGGTTTTTGTGGTTGTAAAGACGAGCGTAACTTTTTGTCAGCAAGCCGTGCTGTTTTGTGTTCTTGGTAGTGGAGGCAAGCTCAAATTAAAAGGTTGAGAAAGTAATGCTTAACTGTATAGTCCCGGCAAGTCATGGGTCGGGTTTCGGATAAAGATACTAGGATTTTTTGTGTATTCGGCGCAGACAAACTCGTAGGGGGTTTTGCCGCGCAGCTTTTTGAGCCGTTTGCCGCCGTTGTAGGCCCTTAAGAAGCTGTTCAGGTGCGTGTTGAGTTCGGCTTCGTTCCGGTAATGGTACCGGCGAATGGTGGCTTCTTTCAGTGTGCGGTTCAGGCGCTCGACCTGGCCGTTGGTCCAGGGGTGGGCCACGCGGGTGCAGCGGTGCGCGATGCCGTGGGCGGCGCACACGGCGTCGAAGCGGTGGGGTTCGGCCCGCTGGCGATGGGGCAGTTGGGTGAATTGAACGCCGTTGTCAGTCAGCACTTTGGTGATGGTGTAGGGCACGGCGGCGACCACCCGCTGCCAAAAGTCGGCCGCCCGGACCGCCGTCGCCTCGGGGTGCAGTTCGGCAAAGGCCAGCTTGCTGGTGCGGTCAATGGCCACGAACAAATACAACTTCCCTTCTTCGGTGCGGACTTCGGCAAAATCGACGTGAAAATACCCGATGGGGTAGTCCTTAAACTTCTTTTTGGCCCGCCCTTCGGGGGGCTCTTCCACGGGCAAGACGCTAATGCCGTGTCGTTTAAAGAGGCGGTGCAGGGCCGAGCGCGACAAGTGGGGGATACTTTCCTGCAAAGCGAAGAGGCAATCGTCGAGCGGCAGCAGCGTCCGCTGGCGAAAGGTCACGGCGGCGGCTTCCTCCAACGGGGTCAAGACGCTGGAAACCGGCGCTTTCGGTCCCATCGGCGCATCGGCCACGTCCGCCCGCCCGCGCCACTTGGCCACCGTTTTGGGATTCAGGCCGAAGCGGGCGGCGAGCTTGGCCTGGCTTTCCGAACTGGCTTGGATGGCGCGGCGAATGGCCGGCGTCGTGCGGGCGCTGCCGTGAAGTACTTGTTCCATAAATTTGACCGGAAATAGGAATCCAAAGTTACACCATGACTTGCCGGGACCATACAATTAGGGCTGAAATCTGGTGCTTAGGGACTGGGCAAGCGACCCATTCGACCTCTCTCAAACCCGCTTTGCCCGACCTTTGCCAGCCGCGCCAGCGGCGTATCCGTTCCATCCGTTAAATCCGTTTGAATCTACGGTCTATGTTTAACCTCACGCCCACCGTCCGCAATTTGCTCATTGCGAACATCATATTCTTTCTGGCGCAATCAAACTTCTTGCCCCAACTTACTCAACTCGGCAGCCTTTACCCGCTCGGCTCCCCGTATTTCAAAGCCTGGCAATTCATAACGTATATGTTCCTGCACGGCAGTTGGTCGCACCTGTTGTTCAATATGTTCGGCCTTATTTCCTTCGGCCCGATGCTGGAGCAACGCTGGGGCGGCACCCGTTTTCTCACTTTCTGGCTGATTTGCGGTTTTGGAGCCGGGGTGCTCTACGAAGGCACCCGTTTTTATGAAAGCGCCCGCATGGAAACCGCCCGCGCCGAATTCAGCTCCCACCCCACGGGCGGCGATTTTGCCGAATTTTTCCGCACCTATTACCCCGATGCACGCGGCTACGAAACCCTGGCCGCTGCCCTCACCCGCAACCCCAACAATGCCGAGTTGCGCCAGTCGGCCGTGCAGTCCATCGACGGACTGGTGAACGACGTGCGTAATTCGCCCAATGGCGGAATGCTTGGCGCATCGGGCGCGTTCTTCGGAGTTCTAATGGCTTTCGGCTATTTGTTCCCTAATACCAAGCTCATTATTTTCCCAATACCCGTTCCATTGGCTGCCAAGTATGTCGTCCTCGGTTACGCGGCGTTGGAATTATTTTTAGGAACTTACCGCATACCCGGCGACAACATTGCCCACTTTGCTCACCTCGGCGGCTTGCTTATCGGGTTTATTGTCCTCAAAATATGGGAGCGCACCAGCCCCGATTTCTACTAAATCGCAGATTGACGCAGATTTTTTGATTTTGCAGATTGATACGTCAATTCGCAAACCAATTAAAATTAACAACCCGCGTTCCAATCTGCGAAATCAAAAAATCTGCGTTAATCTGCGATTTAATTTGTGATTCTGTGAGCATCGTTCAAGACCTCCGCACCGCCTTCTCCCGCCGCGACAACGCCCTTATTCAACTCCTGTTGCTGAACGGGGTGGTATTCGTGGCCCTCATCCTCGTGCAAACCGTGTTCACGGTTTCGGGCCGGGCCGATTTGTACGCTTCGGTATTGCGCCAATTTGAAGTGTCGTCCGATTTATCGGTGCTGGCCCGGCACCCGTGGACGCTGCTGACGTATGCCTTCACGCACAGCGGTTTCTTCCATATTCTGTTCAATATGCTCAACCTATATTGGTTTGGGCAGTTGGTGCAAGAGTACCTGGGCAACCGGCGACTGGTGAGCCTGTACGTGCTGGGTGCGTTGGCTGGCGTGGTGCTTTTTCTGCTGAGCTACAACTTGTTGCCCGTGTTTCAGATGCGCGTCGGCTCGCCGATGGTGGGCGCTTCGGCGGCGGTTACGGCCATCATCGTGGGCGCAGCCACGTTGCTGCCCGACTACACCTTTATGCTGATTTTGCTTGGTCCGGTCAAAATCAAATGGATTGCGTTGGCGCTGGTACTCATTTCGTTGGCCGGCGTCAATCAAGGAAATCCGGGGGGCGACATTGCCCACCTGGGCGGCGCGTTGTTGGGTTTCGTGTTCGTGAAGCAATTGCAGGCGGGCCGCGACCTGGGTACGCCGGTGCAGGCCATCGGCAACTGGTTCGGTAAGTTGTTCAGTCGCAAGCCCGTGATGCGGGCCAGCCGCACCGAAAATTATTTCCGCCCCGCGCCAGTTACCGCCACGACGACCGGCGCCAACCGCGCCGCCGCACCGGTTGCCGCCGCCGCTTCGCACTCGCAGGAAGAAGTGGATTTAATTCTGGACAAGATTTCGCGCTCCGGCTACGAGAGTTTGTCGAAGGACGAAAAGCAGAAGCTGTTTCGGGCCAGCCAGGAATAAACTTACCGCCATGAATTATCTGAGCCGAATAACCATCAATCCCGAAGTTTACCACGGCAAACCGATTGTGCGCGGTATGCGCTGGCCCGTCGTCGTGCTGCTGGATTTGTTGGGTTCGGGCATGACCAACGACGAAATTCTGGAAGAACACCCGGAATTACAGATGGAAGATATTTACGCCGTTTTGCAATACGCAGCCCTTCATCTCCACCCATAACTACTTTGCATCATGACTTCTTTAATCGTCACGCCCTCAACACCCGATGAGTTGGAGTTGCTAACGGCATTGCTAGCAAAGATGAATATCTCCGCCAAATTTTTTACCGACGAAGAAAAAGAAGATTTTGCGTTGGGGATGCTGATTATGCAAGCCGCTGACGACCCCGAAGTTTCGCGCGAAGATGTCATGCGTAAGCTCGGGCAGGAATGATAGTCAAGTTCAAAAGACAGTTTTTGAAGGAGTTGGACACAGTGCCGACTCCTGAACTCAAAACGGCAGTGGCCGCCGTTATTCGGGCAGTAGAAGTGGCCAACAACTTGGGCGAGGTTGCCAGTATCAAAAAGCTGAAAGGCTACAAAACGGCGTTCCGCATTCGGGTCGGAGCTTTTCGTATTGGATTGCTGGTCGAAAATAACGAAGTCAGCTTCGTGCGGGTCATGAGCCGCCGGGACATTTACCGCTTTTTTCCTTAATTGAAAAAGCCCCGCCGGAAAATATCCGGCGGGGCTTTTTCAATTAAAAATAACTCAACCAAAACCTAAGCCGCCGCGCTCATCTTATCCAGCGCGTCCATTACTTCCTTAACGTGGCCGCGCGAGGTTTCGAGCAAAGCCTTTTCGTCGTCGTTGAGCTGCAATTCGATGACGCGCTCCACGCCGTTTTTGCCGAGGATGACCGGCGCACCCAGGTACACGCCGTTGATACCGTACTCGCCTTGCAGCTCGAGGCATACGGGGAACACGCGGCGCTGGTCGCGCACGATGGCTTCGACCATTTGGGCCGCCGCCGCGCCGGGCGCGTACCAGGCCGAGGTGCCCATGAGCTTCACCAGCTCGCCGCCGCCCTGGGCGGTGCGCTGCACGATGGCATCAAGGGCTTCTTTGCCAATGAGTTCGGTGACGGGGATGCCGCCGACGGTGGTGTAGCGGGGCAGGGGCACCATGGTGTCGCCGTGGCCGCCCATGAGCACGGCCTGGATGTCTTTGGGGCTGACGTTCAGGGCTTCGGCCAGAAAGGCGCGGTAGCGGGCCGTGTCGAGGATGCCGGCCATGCCGAACACCTTTTCGCGGGGCAGCTTGGCGGTGAGGTGGGCCTGGTAAGTCATCACGTCGAGCGGGTTGCTGACGACGATGATGATGGCGTTGGGGGAGTGGGCCACCACCTGTTCAGTCACGGATTTGACGATGCCGGCGTTCACCGAAATCAGGTCGTCGCGGCTCATGCCGGGCTTGCGGGGCAGGCCCGAGGTGATGACAACGACTTCCGAGCCGGCCGTGCGGGCGTAGTCGGAGGTGACGCCCACGGTGCGCGAATCGTAGCCGAGGATGGGGGCTTTCTGCCAGATGTCGAGGGCTTTGCCTTCGGCGATGCCTTCCTTGATGTCAACGAGGACGATTTCGTTGGCGATTTCACGGGTGGCCAACACGTCGGCGCAGGTTGCGCCCACGTTGCCGGCTCCAACTACGGTAACTTTCATCGGGGAGTGGGAAATGGGTGGGGTTTGGGGCAAAAGTAAGGTCAAAGCCAGGTGTTAGGTGTCAGGGCTTGGGGCTTAGGGGCATAGTGTGCTACTTGTGAGGACGTTGGACTTCACAGCCGCTGCACAGCCAGTACGCGCTGGGTTTCGGGCGTGACTTTGAAACGGTCGTCCACCCGCAGGCCTACCACCCAGCAGATTTTGCCGTCGGCCGACACCAGTACCCGCACCTCGTCCTTGAGGTTGAGGGGGATTTTCTGGTCGATAAAAAAGTTGCTCAGGTGCTTTTTGCCCTGCATTCCGAGGGGCATGAACCAGTCGCCTTCCTGCCAGCGGCGCAACGTGAGCGGGAAGCGGAGCTTGTCGGCATCGAAGGCGGCGGCGCTTTTCGAGCGCGGAATGAGGAAGTGTTGGGCCTCTTCGTGCAGCGTGGCTTTGAGGCGCATACCGTCGGCCAGCAAGTCGGTCTGGCCGGCTTCGAGTTGGAAGGTGCCGTATTGGGCCGTGCGGCGCGGGGTGATGACGAGCTGGTCGCGGTCCTTCACCAGCCGGTGGGTGGGGGAGAGGAACTGCTTGCCCGAGAGGCCCGCGAAAGCGGCGGTTATCTCCTTCGCTACCAGCCAGCTAAAGCCGAACGGGCGCAGCAGCTCGTGCAGCACCAGGGCCGTGGCGGCCGTATTTTGCAGGGTACGGATGTCGAAGTACGTGGCTTCGGGCGCGTCGCGGCGGGCCTGGGCGGCGGTGTCGGCCACGTAGCGGCGCACGATTTCTTCGGCCCCGCCCACGCGCTCGGCGGTCTGGCTTAGGGTGGCGTCGAGGCTGGGGTTGATTTCGCGCAGCACGGGCAGCACCTCGTGGCGCAGCAGGTTGCGCTGGTACACGGGGCTGTCGTTGGAGTCGTCTTCGCGCCAACGCAGGTTGTGGGCCACCAGGTAGTCGTGCAGGTCGTCGCGGCCCACGCCCAGCAGCGGGCGCACCACGTTGGCGTTGCGAACCGGGATGCCGTGCAGCCCGGCCAGCCCGGTGCCGTGGGTGAGGTTGAGGAGCATGGTTTCGGCGGTGTCGCGCTGGTGGTGGGCCGTGGCCACGGCGGCGTAGCCCTGCCGCGCCCGCACTTCCTCAAACCAGCGGTAGCGCAGCAGGCGGGCGGCCATTTGGGTCGAAATGCCTTCGGCCTCGGCGAAGGCTTTGGTTTGGAAATGCTCGCAGAAATAAGGCGCGTCGTACTGTTTGGCCAGCTTGCGGACAAATTGCTCGTCGGCATCGGCATCGGCTTCGCGCAGGCCGAAGTAGCAGTGCGCCACGGCGATGCGGACTTCGAGGCGGTGCAGAACATCGAGCAGTACCACCGAATCAAGCCCGCCCGACACGGCTACGAGCACGGTGTCGGCGGTGGGGGCAAAGAGGTTGTTTTCGCGGATGAAGGAGCGGATTTGGTCGAGCATTTTTTGGTCGAGAAGGCGGAAAAGAGAGGGCATACCGGGCCGCCAGCTACAAAGATGGCGCTTCGCTGCCCTGTTTTTTCGCTGCGGGTGCTGGTTTGGGCGCGGCGGCGGCGGTGCGGGCAGCAGCGTGGCAGGCAGTGTGCGGGCAGTGTGCGGCGCTGGAATTACGAGCCTCAACGCACCCATAATGCTGGCTGGCGACTGAATTTTAACATTCAGTCGTACTGTAAAATAACTGCTTTTTTCTGGTATTTGGCCCGCAGATAGTCTGGCTATTTAGTAGTTTGTACAATACTTTTGACTTCTCTAGCTCATGAAATAACTACCCGTCCTATCTTTTTCCCCGCCGCACCGCATGAACGACGAGTTGCTCATTGCCTAAAAAATAGCCGAAATCGCGGCCACCGCCGACCAGTACCCGGCCGCCGTCATCATCCACCACGTACCCACCCAAACCGTGCGCTACCTCTCGGAATGGGGCCTGAAGTTGCTGGGCGCTACCCTACAGGAGCTTACCGCGCTGGGGCCGGCGTTTTCGCCCACGTACTTCAACGCCGTCGAGTCGGACGAGTACATGGCCAACGTGTTTCGGCTGATGTACGAAAACGAGGTGCCCGACGTGCATACGTTCTACCAGCAAGTGCGGACCACCGAACGCGCGGGGTGGAGCTGGTACCTGACGGCCATGCGCCGGCTGCTGACCGACGCGCACGGCGCCCCGCTGCTGGTGATGGGCCTGGCCGTGCCGCTGCACCCCGACAACCACTTCGCCGCCAAAGTGCAGCGGCTGATTGACGAAAATAACTTCCTGCGCCAGCACACGGCCGCCTTTGGTTGCCTCACGGCCCGCGAGCGCGACGTGCTGCGCCTGCTGGCCCTGGGCCACTCGGCCCCCGAGGTGGCCAACGCCCTGTGCATCTCGGTGCAAACGGCCGAAACCCACCGCCGCAACCTGCGCCAGAAGCTGGGGGCCGTAACGTCCTACGAGTTGGGGCAATACGCCCGGGCGTTCGACCTGATTTGAGGCGCGGCCCGGCAACTGGCAACCAGCAAAAAACCCGCCGGAGAGTCCGAGCGGGTTTTCTGGGTTTTCATAGCTGAGGATGCGGGCAAGTTTTCTTCGGCCACTTACCGCCGGGCGAAGGTGAGGGTGGTGCGAACGCCGGTAGTGGTGTTCACGGCCTCGGTGACGATTTGGTTGCCGTTGTTGCCGCAGGTGTAGGTGATGGAGTTGGTGGTCCGTACCACGGGTCCCGGCCGGGTGATGCCGTTGCACACCACATCGTCGGTGCTGGTGAAGGTGTAGGTGATGGTGTTGCCGCTGACGGTGTAGCGGAAGTTGAACTTGATGCTGCTGCATATGCCGTTGCAGTCGGGGTTTTCGGCGTAGCCCACGCCGCCGGGGCCGAAGTTGTAAACCAGAAACTTACCGGCTGCCCCGTTGCAGGTGGGGGTTTGCCAGGTGCCCAGCGGGCAGGTAGTGCTGCCCCCGCCCGTGCCGCCGCCCGTGCCGCCGCCGGTGGCCGGGGTGGGGGCCGGCAGCCGGGTGCCGTTGAGGGTGAGGGTAGGCAGGGAGTTGGCCACGGATACAATGAGCCGGTTGGGGTCGCTCGAGCTGTTGCTGGTGTTGGTGAAGAGGGCGCGGGCGATGGTGCCGGAGTAGCTGGTGCTGGTGGGGGTGCCGTAATTGAGGGTTCTTTCGAGCGTGAACGAATAGGGCACGTTGTCGCTCATTTCAATCTCGTCGCCGTAGCCATCGCTGATGCTCCACACGTAGAGGTCGGCCCCGCCGAGCAGCAAGTCGTTGAGGGTGTAGCGGATGCGGGCGTTGGGCGTCATCACCTCCAGGTTTTGGAGCACGGCGGCGACGTAGGTTTTGACGACGACGGGTGCTGCTTCTTTCTTTTTGCAGCCGTAGAAGGGAATGGCAATCAGCAGCAAAGCAGTGAGCAGGGCGCGGGGGTAAGAATTTTCATGGGAGCAGGGGTTTGATGCGGTGCAAAGGTCCTGCGGCCGTTCGGCCGCTGCAATACCCAGAAGTAGGTATTTTTCATGAAAAAAATACCCGATAATTGAAACGGCAACAGGGTTGCATTTGAGCCACGGAGTCGCACTGACAACCCGAAACGTCCCAGAAATTCCAGCTCCCGACCCTTCGATGAACAGGTTGGTGGTGTCATGTCGAAATACGGCCAGCCCCAGTGTGGTAGTGCCCGCTGCCGATGCGCCAAAAACGTAAGCTTTCAACCGGTGACTGAACTTGATGGGGCGGTTGGGTTGACTTTTTCAGCAGAACAGGCGTTAAGTGCAGCCGTCGTCTCATCGTCGGTGAAGGGCTTCGGAACGGTTTTGGACGAGCCGGGCTGCAAACGCCCGCAACTCCCTGCTTTTTTTGGCCGGCCGAACCCGTCGCACGGGGAGTTTATGGAGCATCGCGGTACGGTCGGATAGGGATTGCGGCCGTGCGCTTGAGTAGGCGAAATTCAAAATTACCCCAAAGCCACCACTCCCAACGGCCTACCTTTGTCCCTCAATGCCCTTTTTTCGCGTACTTATTCTTTGGTGCTGCTGGCCGCTGGCGGTGCTGGCCCAGCAACCGGTGGCGCGGCCCAGCGCGGTCCCCAGGCCGGCCCGAACTCCTGCCACGGCCGCCGCCAAATCTGCCCTGCCGCCGCCCCAGGGCAGCCGCATCGAACTCCTGCCCGGCACCCGCGAACTCATCGGCGGCGTGTTCAACGGCGTGCAAATCCGCAAGCTCCTCGGCAACGTCAGCTTCAAGCAGGAGGACACGTTTTTGTACTGCGACTCAGCCTATCAATACCTCGAACGCAATGAGGTGGAGGCTTTTAGCAACGTGCGCGTGGTGCAGGGCGACAGCATCACCATCACCGGCGATAAGGGCTACTACAACGGCAACGCCCGCACGGCCCGCATGGTGGGCAACGTGGTCATGCGCGACCCGCGCATGACCCTCACCACGCCCACGCTCGACTACGACCTCAACCGCCGCACAGCCGCCTACACCCAGGGCGGCCACCTCACCGACCCCCAAAACACCCTCGACAGCGAGCAGGGCTTCTACGACACCAACTCCAAGGTCTTCGTTTTCAAGCGCAACGTCCACCTCGTCACGCCCGACTCCGAACTCAACAACGACACGCTGCGCTACAACACCATCAGCAAAATAGCGTACTTTAATGGCCCCACCCGCATCAAGGGCAAGCAAGGCAATCTGTACGCCGAAGTGGGCAATTACAACACCATTACGCGGGTTTCCAATTTCCAAAAAAATGCCAAGCTCGAAACGCCCAACTACTTACTGAGCGGCGACCGACTGGTGTACGACGAGAAAAAGCTCTATGGCGTAGCCAACGGGCACGTCGAGATGATTGCCAAAAAAGATAACCTGACCCTGCGCGGCGATGCTGGCAAATACTGGCGCGGCCTGGGCCGCACCAAGCTCTACGGTGGCCGGCCCGTGGTGCGCTCCATCAGCGGAAAAGACACGCTATACATGGCCGCCGACACGCTGCTGAGCGTCGAAAACCGCCCCGGCAAGGTCGTGCGCCGCCCGGTGCTTTACGCTTACCCCAAGGTGCTGATTTTCAAAGCTGGCCTCGCTGGCCGCTGCGACTCGCTGACCTATGACCGCCAGGACAGCATCATCTACCTCAACCGCGACCCCGTGCTCTGGCAGGGTCACAACCAGCTCACCGCCGACTCGATGCAGCTGCGCTCGCGGCGCGGCAAACTGGAGCAGATGCGCCTGTATGCCAACAGTTTCATCATCGGCGAAGACACGCTCCACAACTTCAACCAGGTAAAAGGCCGCAACATGGTGGCCCGGTTTCGCGACAACCGCATTGCCCGCGTGGACGTGCTGGGCAACGCCGAAAGCCTCTATTACGCCCTCGACAACGACACCGCCACCACCGGCATGAACAAGGCCGTATCGGCCACGATGGTAATGCGCTTTGCGGCCAACAAGCTCAAAACCATTAGTTTTCTTGCCAACCCTGATGCCAGCTTCATCCCACCGCACGAACTGAAGCCCGAAGACGAACGCCTCAAAGGCTACCGCTGGCGGCCCACCGAGCGGCCCACGCGGCGGCAGGTGCTGGGCAAGCAATTTGACGACCACCCGGCGCGGAGGGCGAAGGCCAAAGTGAAAGCCAAAGTCAAGGGCCGTCTAAAGACAGGGAACAGAAAATCAACGCCAAAGACCAAGAATCCACCACCCAATACCAAACACCGAAAACCCAAAACTTAACGCCCGACACCAGAAACGCAAAGGCTGCGTACCTTGACCTTTGCAACCGCCGCCCCGCGCTTCGGCTCTGATGATTGCCGCCTGCGGTCGTAACTTTGTTGTTCTTATGCCAATTTCCCGTTTTGTTGTTTTTTGTGGGTTGTGTATTTCGTTGTTGCTCGGCTCCTGCGCCGGGTCGGGCTACCAACGGCTGCTGAAAAGCACCGACGTTAATAAGAAATACGAAGCCGCCATTGCGTACTACGACAAGGGCGATTATTTCCGCGCTGGCACCTTGCTCGAAGACCTGATACCGCTGCTTAAGGGCCGGCCCGAAGCCGAGAAAGCGCAGTTCTACTTCGCCAACACCAACTTTCGGCAGCGCAACTACGTGCTGAGTGCGTATTATTTCAAGCAGTTTACCGACACGTATTCCAACTCAACTTATTCGGAAGAAGCGAGTTTCATGCACGCCAAGTCGCTGTTTCGCGATTCGCCGGAAGCCGATTTGGACCAGACCAACACCGTGTCGTCGCTCGAAGCCATCCAGGATTTTCTCAACCGATACCCCGAAAGCAAGTTCCGCCCCGAGGTTGAAATTATGTCGCAGGAGTTGCAGAAAAAGCTGGAAAACAAGGCGTTTGAGAGTGCTAAACTCTATTACCAGCTTCGCTACAACCAGGCGGCCGTCACGGCCTTCACCGGGTTTCTGCAATCTTACCCCGCTTCGGCCTACGCCGAGCAAGCCGATTTGCTGCGCTTCACCGCCCAATACGAATGGGCCAAGGAAAGCATCGAAACCAAGCAGCGCGAGCGCTACCTGGAAGCGGTGGCCTTTTACCAGCACTTTATCGACACTTTTCCGCAGAGCAAAAGCTTGAAATTGGCGCAGGCCATGTTCGACACGGCCCAGGCGCAATTAACCAAATTGAAGACCCCGGCTACTTCTTCCACCAACTAGGAAAAGTCCGGTTGCTGGCGAGCTTGCGTTGCCGGCCAGCCGCCTCATTCTCAACGAATAAAACCAAAAATTTCCCATGAAGACTCCCGTCAGCAGCTCCATCATCACCCGCAACTTGGCCGACATCAGCACCGCTTCGGGCAACGTCTATGAAGCCATTGCCATCATCTCGAAACGGGCCAACCAATTGTCCGTCAAAATGAAAGACGAGTTGAACGAACGCCTCGCCGAATTTGCCTCCACGGTCGATAACCTCGAAGAAGTATTTGAAAACCGCGAGCAAATCGAAGTTTCCAAGCACTTCGAGCGGATGCCCAAAGCCACGAGCCTGGCTATCGAAGAATTCATCGAAGGCAAGCTGCACTACGTGACCCCGGAGGCTGAAGAAGCCCCGCTGCCGCGTGAAATGTTCTAAGCGCCAGGGGCTGCCGGTTTTGCATCAATCAGCTTTTGAGTAGAAAATGGAAGCAGCAACCGGTCCCCACAACCCGGAACCATTGACGGGCAAGCGCATTTTGCTCGGCGTTACGGGCAGCATTGCCGCTTATAAGTCGGCGCTGATTGTCCGGCTTTTGGTCAAGGCCGGGGCCGACGTGCAGCTCATTCTCACCGAGGCCGCCACGGCTTTTGTCACGCCCCTCACGCTGGGCACTCTATCCAAAAAG
>JANYFQ010000011.1 GCA_025362615.1 Hymenobacter sp.
AAACCCAATTCAGTGTCCTGACCGGCCGGTTTCCCAAGAAAATTCACGCCGTGACTGCCGAAGGTTTTGTACTAAAACTGCCGCTTTTTGTCTTCGTTCATGCCCTCGCCCAGTCGGGGAGCTAGTCCGCAACTTGGGTTAGCTACAAGACCTGAGACGTTAGACATGAGAATTGTTCTGACGGCTCTTCTCACCTTCTCATGTCTCATGTCTAACCCCTTGGTGAACCTTGACTCAGACAGCTCCTAAGCCCTCTCTTCCTCATTCCTCCCTCCCCATTCTTGATTAAGCGCAGCGTCGATGCCCTGCTTTTCAGCAGCTTGTGGCTGGCGCTGGCCGCCGCCGCGCAGGCGCTGGCTACGCTGGCCCTGTGGGCACCGCTGGGGCCGGCCGGCTACCGCATGGCGGCGCTGGTGGGCGCGGCCACGCTGCTCGTGTACAACCTCGATGCTGTGCTGCCTTTCAAGCACCGGCAACCCGCCGGCGGCTCGGGCCGCAAGGCCTGGCAACAGCGGCACCGGCGGGCGCTGGCGGCGCTGGCGGGCGCGGCGGCAGCCACGGCGGCGGGCCTCGTGCTGGCCGATGGCTGGCTGCGCTACGCCACGGGCCTAGTGCCGCTGGCGGGGCTGGCGCTGCTGTATTCGTGGCCGGTATGGCCGGGGCGCGGCCGGCGCTGGGCGCTGCGCGAAGTGCCTATGCTGAAAGGGTTTCTGATTGCCGGCGTCTGGACGGCCGTCACCATGGGCCTGCCGGTGCTGCTGCATCGGCCGCCCGACCTGGTATCCGTCGAGAAGCTGATGGGCCAGCGGTTTTGCCTGGTGGCGGCCCTCTGCGTGGTGTTCGACCTGCGCGACCTGGGCCGCGACCGGGCCGCCGGCCTGGCTACCCTGCCCGTGCTGCTGGGGCCAACGGGAGCCAAAGCCGTGGCCCTGGGCTTGCTGGCTGGGGCGCTGACTTTCGGGCTGTGGCGCGGCACCGAGCCGGGGGTGCTGGGCATCACCGTGGGGCTGGCGGCGGCCGTGGTACTGGCTGCCCGCGAGGAGCGTAGCGAGTATTTCTTCGCCCTGCTGGCCGATGGGGTACTGTTGGTGCCGGCCGTGCTTTATTTGATGTTTAATTGTTTAATTGTTTAATTGCTAAATTATTAACCGTTTTGAGGTCGGTCGTTTTAGGCTGTGTATGGCAGCGGACGCAGCGTCGTCCGAAAACCCATGAGTAACAATTTAGCAGTTAAACAATTTACGCGGGCTGGCGACAGTTTAGCGCGAAGCGCGTAACTGTCTGTCAATGCGTTGGGCAAGTTTGCAACTTGCCTCCCAGAACATCTTTGCAGCCAACGATTCCGTTTTCGCCGGCAAGTTACAAACTTGCCCAACTGGTTGGCGCACGGTTACGCGCTTCGCGCTAAACCGTGGCCAGCCGCCAACCAGCCGCCAACAATTAAACAATTAAACAATTAAACCCATGAACCCCACCATCCTCCGGCCCATCCTCGAAGCGGCGCTCGTGCTGGGCCTTGCCCTGGGCGTGGCTCGCTGGCTGGCGGGGTTGTTGGGGCGGCGCACGGCGGTGTTTCGGCCCACGGCGGGGCGACAGTTGCGGCTGGCCTTCTGGCCGTTGCTGGCGTTGGGCACGGGCCTGAGCGCGGTGCCGGCCGTGGGGCTGGGCGGCGGGGGCAGCGCCTTCGAGTGGGCGCTGGCGGCGGCGTTTGGGGCGGCTACCCTGGCGCTGGGCGGGCCGGCGCTGCTGCTGCACGCCCGCTACTACGCCCGCAACGCCGGCACGGCCCTGGTGTTCGAACCGGCCGCCAACCGCCTCGAAATCTATGAAAACGGCATCCGCCAACCCTTCGAGCGCCGCGATTTGGCCGCCCTGGAGTACGTGACGTGCCGCGCCCGCCACAGCTTTCGGGCCCCCTACGCCTACCTGCGCCTGCGCCTGCACAACGGCCAGGAGCTGCTGCTCACGTCGTTGCTGACGGATTTGGGGCCGGTGGCCGAGTTTCTGCGCTCGGTGCCGGGGCAGCGCCGGGCCGTGGCCTGGCCCTGGGCGTAAGGTGGGTTGGTGGAGATGAATCGAATCCGCCGCCTCACCCGCCAACCCGCCCTCAATCTACAGAGTTGTTAAGTCCTGAACTGTTGGGGGTTGGGTGTTAGGGGTTGGGTGTTGGGTGTTGGGTGTTGGGTGTTAGGTGTTGGGGTTTAGGTGTTCGGTGTTAGGTTTTAGGTTTTAGGTGTTGGGGTTTAGGTGTTGGGGGTCA
>JANYFQ010000024.1 GCA_025362615.1 Hymenobacter sp.
ACGTTTTTGGCGGCGTAAACACCCAGCCCGTCACCTTCACCATCGGGGCCAAACCGCTGCCCGTCGAGCTGCTCGCCTTTGAGGCCACCGCCGCCAACGTATAATCGGCAAAATCAAACCTACACACAAACTAAATCAATCGTGTATCAACACACCGCCCAAAAATCGAAAAGGCCAGCTATTTAGCCGGCCTTTTTTGTACTCTAAACAGCCATTAAATCTAAGGTTTGATGGTGTAGTTCGCTGTCAGTCCCCCAAACGCTAATAAAATTAGTGTTCTTGCCAAAAGAAATGGTTACGCAAACCCAATCCACTGCCGCATCACCACGACGCAGTAGGGCTGCATATTGTTGTGCGCCGCATCGAGGCCACTTGGTTCAGTGGTTTTCGTTTCGGTGGTGTCTTGGTCACGACGGCTGTTGCCGCCAGCATCAATAGCCGCACGCTCTATGGTGTACCTGTCTTGGTAAGCGTGCGTGTGCTGGGGCATTTCGGCGATGGTGAGCTGGTGCTTTTCTTCACCTCCGATGTCACCGGGCGCGTTCTGGCTACGGGAACGGCTAATCCCCGTGCTGGTGGTGAACACCGACGAGTCGGGGTTCTGGCCCACCATCACCAACCCCCGCAGGTCCTGGGTGCCAGTTGCCAGTTGCCCGTTCGCCAACGCCCACCCCCAGGCTTCGGTGCCCGGCCGGCCCCGGCCGGTGGTATCGTAGTTGGTGGCTACGTAGCCCGAAGCGGCCAGCGACTGCAATTCCCCTAGGCTGCGGGCAGCCGCCCGTTGGAGGTCCGCCCAGCGCCGCGCCCCCCAGGTATCGAGCGGCAGAAATTCGCCCGCACTGGCCGTGCCCGTGACCACCAGCACGGCGGAAACCTCGCTCATACACGCTAGGCTAGTGCCGTTTTGGTACGGCCGAACCTGAGCCTGGTCGAGCACTTCGGCCCCCGCTTGCAGTTGGGCGGGCAGCGTCACGGCTGACTGGCCAGGAAACCTAAGCAACTGGCCATCGCACCACACGATGCCTGGCGATACGATGTAGGCCCCGCCGCCGGAGCCGCTGACCCGGCAGCCGCTCACGATGCAGATGGGCGCGTCGGCGTACAATGCCTGAGCTGCGGTCGTCAGCTCCTGCTGCAAGGTGCTCAGGTCGTCGTTGGCCAGCGGGCGGCCACCAGTGGAGAAAAGTAGTTTTTTCATGGTTTCTAAACGTAGCGGATGGCGTATTTCTTGGTCGCATACCGGAAGCGGTTGATGCGGGCATTGAGCTGGGTGGTGCGTTCGGGTGAGCGCAAAGCGGACGGCACCCGCACGATGAAATCGAGCTGGGTATCGAACTCGGTGTACTGGTAGCAGTAGCGAAAGGGCCGGCCTTCGACGGTGAAGCCGATGAACTTTTCGTCGGGCTGATTTTCGTCTCGGAAGTTGAGGTACAGCGGGGTCAGCTCTACTTCCTGGTTCACAATCCGAATACGCCGGGTGTAGGGGTCAAATTGGTCGTTCAAAGCGCCTTCAAACACCAGCGTCTGGCTCGAATAGGCCAGCTCGCGGAACGTGGCTCGTTGGTAGGCCACGAAGTCCTGGTAGAGCATTTCGAGCGGGGACAGCAGCGCCGCCAGCCAGGCCACCAGGCGCGGGCGGCGCAGCAGCGAGGGCAGCAGCTGGGTGGCCAGGTCGGCGAAGCGGACGCGGTAACGAAGCGGAGTGGGCGGGGCAGCGTTGGGGCTGGCCATCAGTTGAAGGGCGTAAAAAGGAGGAAATCGGACAAGGTGTAGCCCGGCGCGTCTTCCGGCTCCACGTACCCGGCCTGCGTTTCGTACACCCGGTCCACGGCCGTATCGACCGCGCCCACCCGCACCAACACCGACACAATTTTCAGGTCTTTCACCCCCGCCACGGCCTGAATCGCATCTTCCAGCCGCGCCACGTACACCTGGCCGTCGAAGTCGAGCCGGGCCAGGTAGCTGCTGATGCTGGCAATGACGGCGGCCTTCACCGCCGCCACCGGCAAAAGCGGGTCGTAGAAGATTTCGGCGTGCATCCGCAGCTTGTCGGCGGCGCGGCTCACTACTTCCGTTCGCACCCCGGCCGGCTTGAACTGCGAAACGTAGCCCTGCACCTGTACGAGTTGCTCGGGCGTGAGCGGCGCCAGCGTGCCCGGCGCGGCCCCATCGGTGGCCACTTTCAGAAAGAGCCGCCCCGTCTGCGCGTTTTCCTTCGCCGTGGCCCGCGTCACGATTTTCGCGCCGGTGCTGCCCGGCGCGTAGCCCAGCCGCCCGCTGGGCAACACGGCCAGCGGGTCGCCTTCCTGGAACAGCAAGAGCTGGTCGGCGAACCAAGCCGGGGTGCCGACCGGGGCGCGGGCAATTACCGCGTCCACGTCGGCGCGGAACCGGTCCCAGATGGTTTCGTGCGCCCACTGGCACACGGCCATCACATACTCAATGAGGCGGTAAATGGCGGTGGCGCTGGGGCTGTTCAGGCCGTCCAGGTCGCTGTTCGCGGCGCGGGTGGCCGCAATGGCAGCTTGAATTTCGTTGATGGTGCGGGCCATGATGGAAAGAAGGTACTGGCCTAGACGGCGCGGTTAAGAGCGGCCTGAAAAGCCTGAATGAGCGAATAATACGTGGCGGTTTCGGCCACCGTAAAGCTGCCGCGAATGCAGGCCCAGGAGCACCCGCGGTCGCTAAAGCCGTATCCACTCAGGTTGACGCCGCCGATATTAAGCGCACCCAGCGTAATTTTTGAGGGGCTGGTGGGCAAACTGCCCATGTCAACCGAGGCTCCTACAAATCCTCCGTTGCGCGACACGTTGCCCATACCACTTGCGTCACGGTCAACCGAAAAAAGACCCAGGCTGTTGGCCACTGAGTTGGTGCTGCTTGCGCTGGTA
>JANYFQ010000040.1 GCA_025362615.1 Hymenobacter sp.
GCATCCTGGCCCCGAACCTGTTGGCCCCAACTACTTCGCCCGCAAGTACGCGCCGGTGCTGAAGGCCGTGGGCCTGGCTGGCCAAAACCTTACCATCTACAGCTACAAACACACCGGGGCCGTGAATTTATACCTGGCAACGAAAGATATTGAACTGGTCCGGCGGCACTGCCGGCACGCACACGCCGGCATTACGGCCACCTACTTGCGCGGCCTCGGAGCCATGCACGACGGGGAGCGCCTTGACTTAATGCCGGATTTTTGACAGCACGGCCGCGCCTGAGCAACGCCGGTACCGCGCCCATCGGCCAACCAGGGCGCGGGGTTTGACAGCAAAATGCCGGCCGCGCCATCTGCATCCTGGTTGAATGTGACAGCAGTTCGCGTACCTGGCCACGCGCTGCAGCGCAAAAAGTGACAGCACGGCCGGAACTGTTTTTGACCCGGCCGCGTATCTTTGGGCAACAACAGGCACGAAAACCCTCGCGGTTTCACCCCCTACGTCCAAACGAGATGGCGCAATGTGCCTGCGGCTCGTTTCTAGGCGTAGGGGGTTTTTTTATGCAATGGCGAAAATGTGGTCGTAGAAAAAGTTTCCGTCGGCTTTCTCACGCACGAGAAACCGCACCCGATAATAGGCCCCGTCGATGAAGACTTCCGCCAAAAAGGGATGCCACTGCTTAACATCCTCGTGCTTGTTTTTGCTCTCTTCCACAGGCAGCGGCGTTGCGACGGCCACCAACTTGTCCAGGACTAGCGTACAAAACAATCGTTCCGTTTCCAATGATGGGGTTCGGTTTGCCATTTGACTGCTAGCCGTATGCTTCAACCCCGTCATGTCGAATTCGACAACCATCCCCGTGGCGTTGTTCACAACCTTCTTCTTGTAAAGATTGTCACGCCCCCAATTCATAATCGCCTTGTTTAGTTTTTTCGGGTCGTAATGGCCCAATGCGGTTTTGTCGACCTCGACGGCCCCAATCCCGAACAAGCTCGCTTGGTTTTTAGCTGCGTCTTTCACTTCGAATTTGCGGGCGCTAATCTGATTTAACTCCTGCAAAGTACGGGTTACGGCGCGGTCGTACTCGGGCAAGATGCGGGCCAGGTCGGCGGGGGTGGCCCCACGGGCCACCAGCTCGTTGCGCTTGGTGGCCAGGTCACGTTCGGCGGTTTGGTGGGCGCGTTTGGCGGTGGCTACTTGCTCGTCGTATTCCTGCTCTACCGTGCCCTTGCCGGTGCGGTTGGCCAGGTTCAGCGGCTCATCTTGCGCGAATTGCCCGAACTGCGTGGCCCGGCTGATGGTCGTGTCGAGGCGCTGGATGAACTCCGGCCGGGCGCGGAGCTGGCCCGGCTTGGTGCCGTAGGCGGTGCGAAGCCAGTCGAAGATTTCGTTTTCGTGCCGGTCCGTCAGTTGCGGGAACCGGCGGCGGGCCTCGCCGGTCCAATCGGCCAGGGTGCGCACCACTTCCTTGCCGCTGCCGTCGCCGGCACCCTCGAAGCTGGCCAGGGCTTGCACGGCCTGGCCGTGCGCGGCCAGGTGGCTCAGGTTGAGGATGAAGTTTTTGTTCTTGCCCTCGTAGCCGGTGGCCGCCGCGTCGATTTCCTTTTTCGACTTGCCCGCCGCCCGTAGGCCCCGGTAGTAAGCGGCGCGTTCGAGTTCGGTTTCTTTCGTGCTCAGGCTGTTGCTGTTGCGGGCAATCTCCATCGCCTCTTCCTGGCTGCATTCGGTTATCTTGGCCGGGAGGGCCTCGAAGCCGCGCCCGTCCACCCGTGCGCCCTGGGCAGCCAGGCGCTTGAACGCCTCCTTGCGGCTGTGCCCGCTCAGGCTGTACACGTCCGGGGTGCCGGGCTTGCGCCACAACACCACGGGGTCGAGCACTTCCCACCGGAACGAGCCGCTGGCCACGGCCGCCAAAATGCGCTGTACGCTCTCCTCCGAAAAATCGGCTTCGCGGTTTTGGAACAGCTTTTTGTCGGTTTTGATGTCGGCCACTGGCACGAGCACCACCG
>JANYFQ010000054.1 GCA_025362615.1 Hymenobacter sp.
TGGTGGTGCAGGCCGACGGCAAAGTGCTGGTGGGCGGCACCTTCACGAGTTACAACGGCACGACGGGGCAAAACGACCTGGTTCGCCTCAACGCCGACGGCAGCCGCGACGCGACCTTCAACATCGGCGCGGGCTTCGACGGCCACGTGGCTACCATCGCCGTGCAGGCCGACGGCAAGGTGCTGGTGGGCGGCAACTTCGGCGGCTACCAGGGCACGGCGGCCGGCCGCCTCGTGCGCCTCAACGCCGACGGCAGCCTGGATGCGGGCTTTGCCATTGGCACGGGTTTCAGCTCGTTTGTGTCGAGTATCGTGGTGCAGGCCGACGGCAAGGTGCTGGTGGGCGGCGACTTCACGAGCTACAATGGCACACCGGGCTTCAACCGCGTCGCACGCCTCAACGCCGATGGCAGCCGCGACGCGGGCTTCGACATCGGCACGGGCTTCGATGGCATCGTGCGGAGTGTGGCCGTGCTGGCCGACGGCCGGGCGCTGGTGGGCGGGCATTTCATGAGCTACAACGGCACGACGGACGTGGGTCGCCTCGTGTGCCTCGACAGCGATGGCAGCCGCAACACCGCCCCCACGGCCGTACCTAGGGCCACATTTACCTTCAGCCCCAGCAACACGACCACCAACCCGCTCGTGACGAGCACGGCGGGCAACTACACCGCTACGGCCAGCCTGAACGGCGAAACTTCGGCCGCCTCCAACACGGTGGTGCTCTCGGCTTGCCCGGTGCCCACCATTGGCAGCCTCAGCCCCACGAGCGGGCCGGTGGGCACGGCCGTGACCATCACGGGCACCAACTTCACGGCCGGTAGCACGGTTAGCTTTAACGGCACAGCGGCTACCGCTGTCACCTTCACCTCCGGCACCAGCCTGACGGCCACCGTGCCCACGGGCGCGACGACGGGCAACGTGACCGTGACCACGGCCGCCGGCACCAGCAACGGCGTGGCCTTCACGGTGACGGCCGCGCCCAGCCTGACCACGGCCGCGCCGGCCACCATCGGCAGCCAGAGCGCCCAGCTCGGCGGCAACGTGACGAGCGACAACGGCGACGCCGTGACCGAGCGCGGCGTGGTGTACGTGCCGGGCACGGGCACCCCGACGACTAGCAACACCAAAGTGGTTATCGGCAGCGGCACGGGGGCGTTCAGCCAGAACGTGGCGGGCCTGGCGGCCAGCACCCAGTACACCGTGCGGGCCTTCGCCACCAACGGCGTGGGCACGAGCTACGGCGCCAACGCCACCTTCACGACATCGGCCCCGCTCGGCGGCACCACGGTAGTGACCAATGTGAGCTGCTTCGGCAGCAGCACCGGCGCCATCGACCTGACGCCCGGCGGCGGGCTGGCCCCCTACACTTTTGTGTGGAACGACAACACCCAAACCGAGGACCGCACGGGCCTGGCAGCCGGCACTTATTCGGTGACGATTACCGACGCCACCGGGGCCACGGCCACGGTGAGCGCCACCGTGACGCAACCGGCGGCCGTGGGCGGCACGACGGTGGTGACGAACGTGCTGTGCAACGGCGGCAACACCGGGGCCATTAACCTGACGCCCACCGGCGGCACGGCCCCCTACACCTTCGTCTGGAACGACGCGACCACGTCCGAAGACCGCACGAACCGCCCGGCCGGCACCTACTCGGTGACGATAACCGACGCCAACGGCTGCACCGGCACGGCGAGCGCCGCCATCACCCAACCATCGCCGCTGGTGCTGACGGCCGCCGCCCAAACCAACGTGCGCTGCTTCGGCGGCAGCACTGGCGCGGCCAGCGTGAACCCGGCCACCGGCGGCACCCCCGGCTACACCTACGACTGGACCCCCGGCAACCCCACCGGCGACGGCACGACTTCCGTCACGAACCTGGCCGCAGGCACCTACACCCTGACCGTGACCGACGCCAACAACTGCACGGCCACGCAGAGCTTCACCATCACCCAACCCGCCTCGGCCCTGGCCCTGGGCGGCACCCAAACCAACGTGACGGTGAGCGGCGGCAGCGACGGCACGGCCACCGTGACGGCCACGGGCGGCACCAGCGCCTACACCTACGACTGGACCCCCGGCACGCC
>JANYFQ010000069.1 GCA_025362615.1 Hymenobacter sp.
CATGTTGAGGTGGCGCTGGGCGGGAGTGAGTACGTCTGCCATATTACCCGAACACAGAAACGGCCCGACTGGTGCATTCACCAATCAGGCCGTTTCTACCCCCGAACTGCCAGACTACGCTAATATACGAGCTTGCAGCAATGGCAAAGAAACTTCGTAAATATCAGTGCCGCTGGCTTCACACACAGCAAAGGCTTGAGCAAGTGTGGCGTTCAAATCAATGGCGGTTTGTTCGTCAAATGACGGAAGCCCCAACACATTCACGTAGTTGCCGAAGTTAGTGTCGGGGTGAAAATTTACGTCAAGGTCGTTGATAACGTGCATTACAAAATGCTCGACTTCGGGCAGTGTGGTGAGATTGTACATAACGACAGGGGTTGGTTGAATTGGGTGCAACGAAGATAAGCAACGCCAATCAGATTAGCAAACAAATTAAACCGCCTCAATCCTCGCAATGGCCTGGCCTTAAATGCCCTGCACGACCGCGCTTTTGAGCTGGGCCTGTTCACCATCCGGCCCGACGACTACGTGATAGAGGTAACGCCGACGGTGCGCAATCCGAAGCGGCCCGATGCCGAAGCGGCGGGCGCGTTGCTGGGGCGTTTTCACGGGCAGGGGCTGCGGCTGCCGGCGCGGCGGCGGTTTTTGCCGGACCCGGAATTTCTGGCGTGGCACCGGGCAAAGTGGCTGGGCGGCGCGGCGTGAAATGCCGCCCAACACCGGGCGGTGCTGGGCGGCACCGGCCCCCAAAAAAGACCGCTGGGACGGGGCTATTGTTCGGGAGAGGTTGTGGCGTAAAGCCCGAGCGGGTCGGCCTGGTAATGTTGGCGCAGGTAGCGGGCGGCATCATCGGCGTATTCTGCGAGGCGGCGGCCTTCGGTGATGAGTTGTTTGGGCGCAGCGGTGGCGTTCAGGATTTCTACTGCTTTATCGAATGCCGGGAACAGCTTCCGGTCGGAGGGCAGGGCCAGTAACAGGTCGAAGCGGTAGTTTTCGGCGGTGGCTACCGGGGCCAGCAGGTGCAGCCAGCCGTGGGTGTATACGGCTTTGCGGTTGATTTCTTCGGCATCGGCCAGGTCGAGGCTGACGGGCTTGATGAAGTTCTGGGTGCCGTTTTGCCAGGCATAATCAAAACGGATGGCGGTGGTAGCGGATTGCACTTCCACGTTGCGGCGCAGAAGTTGGAACACGCCCGCATCGTGGGCTTCCAGGTTGCGGCGGAAATGGCTAATCAGGAACGAGTCGCGCTTGTGCTGCCCGGCACGGGGCGCGGGCTGGGTTTCGGCAAAGTACAGCTCGTAGTATTGGTCGGCTACCTGCTGCGGGTCGTCGTCGGCGTGGGCCACGGCTTTGGTGAGCGGCCCGAAGCGCAACACGGTGGCATCGGCGGGCACCAGTTCTCGGGTGATGAAGGCGGCGTACTGTTCGGCGCTGAGGGCAGTGTTTAGTTCAGTGTTGGCGCGAGCCACACGCTTGCCGAAACTGTTGAGATAGGTGAGGAGCTGACGCTCGGAAAAAGACTGGTAGAGGTAACGCAGGCGCTTGAACCGGGCCGGGAAACGAAACTCCAGCCGTCCTTGCTCCGGGAAACAGAGCAGGATGCCCACGTTCACTTCCTCCCCAAGAAAGGGGGAATGCACGTACTTGAGCAGGTTGAAGTAAATCGTGTTCACGAGAGGGTGTGGCGCAACAGGGGCTGGAACTGCCCGGCATTGGCCTTTTGGTAACAAAGGTACTCGAAGAATAAATCGAAGTCGGGCAGGGAGCAATTCAATGCCGAAAGCTGGCGATGGTACGGCAGCAGAAGCTGGGGGTTGAGGCCGCGCAGGTATTCGGTGAAGGTGCCAAAGGCGACGGCGGTAGCGGCCGGGCCACGGGCCTTCAGGGGAGCGTAGAACAGGTGGCGCTGGTAAAGGTGTTCCCAGCGGCCTTCGGTTAAATTTTTGAACGCCCGCGCAATGCCGGACAGGGAAAGTTCGTGGTCAATCAAAACGGCTTCCTCGCCGTCGGGCATGAGCAAATTGGGCTTGTCGGGGCGGCGGTCGGTGTTGAGAATGAGGTTGTCGAAACCGTAAATGGTTTCCATTTCGTAGGCTTCCAGTTTTTTGAGCGGCAAGGCGCGGGAGTAGGCATACGGGCTTTCAACCAAGCGGCAGCCGAACAACAAACCGGGGGCAGTTTCGGCCAACTGCCGTTGCTGGGGTTCGTCGAGGGTGGCGCGGAAGGCTGGCGAGAACTCAATCAGCGCTGGCTCCGGACGAACCAAGTCGAACATATCGGCCAGAACGGAACCGAAAACTTCGGCTGCCAAGTGCGGGTGCTGGTCAAGGTGCGAAGCCTTGAACAGTTTGACCACAAACTCGCTGAGTTTCCCACGGGGGCCTTCCTGCACCCGCACGGCCCACGGCCGGGTGCCGCCGCCGGACATGAGGCCATTGAAGGAAACAGCAGAATAAATGGGAAGCAAGCGCGGCTGATGGGTGTATGGGCCGGCAAGTTCGGGACAAACCTGCAATTATCCGGTCAGTACACGCCATCCGGTTGCCGTTCGTCGTTGGCGACGTTGCGCCCAATTTTATTCAGCCAAAATTCTGTGCGGGTTTTCGGTACCACGAAGTACCGGCAACCCTTGTGCTGATGCCAGAAGCAGCCGTGTACGAAAACGACAGTTTTGTACTTTGGTAATACGAGGTCGGGCTTGCCGGGCAGGGTTTTGTCGTGGAGGCGGTAGCGCAGGCCCTGGGCGTGGAGGTACTGGCGTACCAGCAGCTCGGGCTTGGTATTCTTGCCCTTAATCTGCGACATGTTGTAGCTGCGGGTAGCGGGAGTGTGTACGTCGGACATAGCGTTAGAACGTTAAACCGACGTGTAAAGTGCAGCTTAGGGGCAGCTCTGGGCGGCTTGGTGGCGTAGCAGCGCCGCGTACTTTTTGCGGCCCTGCTCGATAAAGCTAGGGGCAGCAGTAGCGTCAAATACCCAGACCTCGTGCGGGGCCTTCTTCTGCACGCCGATGATGAGGAAGCGGGACGCGCCCAGCGCGTCGAGGTATAGGGCGGCCTGGCGGTCGTAGTCGTATTGCAGGGTGCTGGCCAGGAAGTGCGGGAGGTCGGGGGAGCTGGTGGTTTTGAAATCCACCAGCGTGGTGCGGCGGCCAGCGGGGCTTATCACCAGCAGGTCAGGACGGATTTTGACCTCAACGC
Organism: Hymenobacter sp.; assembly: GCA_025362615.1. Lineage (GTDB taxonomy): Bacteria > Bacteroidota > Bacteroidia > Cytophagales > Hymenobacteraceae > Hymenobacter. Next base: position 3,201 of record JANYFQ010000069.1, read on the forward strand.
CCGTGGCGATGTGCGTGGCGGTGTGGGTTATCTCGGGAGTGCCACGATACAGCAGGTCGCGGCAGTAGCGCTGGCGGCGAACCTGGCGGGCCAGCGTTTCCAAGTCGGCCCACTTGATGCCGCGCTCGTCGGTGCGGGCGTAGGTGGCGGGTTCGAGGGTGGCGGCGTGGAAATGGGAGCCGAAGGCGAGGGCCTGGGGGTTGGGGCGGCGTAGCTGGCCCAGCACCTGGGCTTTGAGGTTGGAGAGGTCGGTGTTGGAAACCTGGGGCAAGGCGCGGTGCTGCTCCTGGGTGAGGCCGGGGTGAGTGGTCAGGGAGTGAAACATAAATAGGGGCGAAATGAGGGTTAGCGGATGAGGGCCAGGCGCTGCGGGTCGGCGGCGCGGTGTAGCCAGATGTGGGAGCTGCCGCAACCGACGAGGTAGGTGGGTTCGGGGAAAAGCTGGCGCACGGCCGGCGCGAGGTCGCGCAGGTCGGGCGGCGGGCTGGTGGTGGCTATCAGCTGAGCAAGCCTGGTGAGCTGGGCCGCTTCGGCTTCGTCGCGGGCGGGCTGCTCCAGGTGCAACCTGGGTGGGTCAGGGGTGGGAGACATATCGGAGAAAATTGGAGTAAGTGGCCGGGTGGCCCCCACAGTGGCTCCGTGGGGGCCGGTGGGTCAGGCGGCCAACTGCAGGGGCGCAGGCGTGGCGGCCTCTGCGGCGGTCGGCTCCGGCTCGTGGTGGTCGTCTTCGGCGGGCACGGTGTAGCCGTGCTGGATGCGCATATCAGCAGCGCCGGTGTAGGTTTCGGCCCGCCAGATGGGGAAGTCGCGGGCGAAGTCGCGGCGGGCGGCGACCTCGGCCGGGTCGGCGGCTTCGTAGCTGAACTGAGCGATGTAGTAGGTGGCCGTTTTTCCCTCCTTGGTGGTCTGCTTCTTCTCGGCCGTGACCTTCACCGTCACGTCGGCCAGGGTCAGGTCGTCGTAAAACAGCGGCTCGATGAGGCGGTACAGGTTCTCGACGCTGTAGCCGTGGAACAGCACGGCGCAGATAGCGCCCTTGTCGTCGGCAAAAAACAGCTCGGCCCACAGCTTGCGGCCCATGTTCAGGATGTCGTCCTGAAAAATGCGCCAGGCCAGGGGAATGAAGCTCAACGACTGGCCCAGCGGGGTGGTGCCGTTGATGTTGAACTGGCCGGCCTTCGCGTCGAAACGAATCTGGCGGGGGTGACCGGGCAGGTAGCGAAACCGGTTGGCCCAGGTTTCTTCGCCGGTGCTTTCGTCGGCACCGGCCACGAGGTAGGCCGGGCGGGCGCTGACGGTTAGGTCGTGAGGACAATAAGAAGTTTAATGTAATTTTGCCTTATACAGCGACATTTCTATGCACCGACACGAAATTTCGGATGCCACCTGGGAGCGGGTCGCCCCGCACCTGTCCGGCAAGGCCGAGGACAGCGGCGCGACGGCCAGGGACAACCGCCTGTTTTTCAACGCCGTGGTGTGGACAATGCGCACCGGCTGCCCGTGGGCCGACTTGCCCGGACGTTTCGGCAAGCCCAACACGGCCAGCAAGCGCTTCCGCCGCCTGGCCCAAAAAGGCGTGTGGGAGCGCCTTTTCGCGGCCGTCCAGGCGCCGGAATTCGACTGGGTGATGCTCGACTCGACCGTCGTGCGGGCGCACCAGGACGCGGCGGGCCAAAAAAAAGCGACGCCCGCACCGAGTGCCTCGGCCGCCGCCGCGGCGGCTTGGGCACCAAAATCCACGCCTGCGTCGAGTCGTTGGGCAACGCCGTGCGCCTGATTGCCACCCCCGGCCAGGCCGGCGACAGCCCGCAGGCGCTGCCCTTG
>JANYFQ010000088.1 GCA_025362615.1 Hymenobacter sp.
CCCTGGCCTACCCGCATTTGGAGCTGGGCCGCCTGCTGTACGTGCAGCGCCTGCGGGCCACCGTGTTCGGCGATGTGGCCCAGGGCAACGACTTCCGGGGTTCAGCCGCCCAGCTCACCTACCGCAACGCGGGGGCCGATGTGCTGGTGCTTTTCAACGTGCTGCGGCTGCGCACGCCCATCGAGGCGGGCGTGCGGGTGGTGTACCGGGGGGCCGTGCGGCAGTGGGTGGTCGAGCCGCTGGCGTTCAGCATTCGGCTGTGAGGACTACGGGCTGCCGGGGCGGGCTGCCGGCTTCTATCGTCCTACAGCACCGTTTCGTGGTGCAGAAAGTGGTCCAGGGCCGCCAGGGTTTGCTGGGGGGCGCTGAGGTGGGGCAGGTGGCCGTTGGTTTCGATGATGACCATGCGGCTGTCGGCCAGCTGCTCGTTGATGTAGTGGCCCACGGCGAGGGGCGCGATGACATCGTGGGCCGACTGCACGATGAGCGTGGGGATGGTGAGGAAGCCGAGCTCGGCGCGGGTATCGGAGAAAAACGTGACGCGGGCGAAGTGCCGGGCAATTTCGGGGTTGGTCCGCACGAAGCTGTTGGTGAGGCCCAGCACCAGCTCGGGGCTGTCGTGCTGGCCCGCCATCACGGGCGAGAAGCCGTGCGCCCAGCCGTGGTAGTCGGCCTCCATGGCGGCCAGCAGCTCGTTGATGTCTTTTTGCGCGAAGCCGCCGACGTAGCCCTGCTCGTTGATGAAGCGGGGCGAGGGCGAGATGAGCACCATGCGGGCGAAGCGCTGGGGCTCGCGCACGGCGGCCAGCAGGCCAATCATGGAAGCCACGGAATGGCCCACGAACACGACATCGTGCAGGGCCAGGGCGCTGAGCACGTCGAGCAGGTCGGTGGCATGGCCGTCGAGGGTGCTGTGGGTGGTGGCGGGGCGGTAGGCGCTAAGGTCGGACTTGCCGGCCCCAATCAGGTCGAGCAGCACGACCTGGTACCGGTCTTCAAAGGCGGGGGCGAGGAGGTGCCAGTCGTGCTGGTCGCCCCCGAGGCCGTGCAGAAACACGATGGCCGGCGTGCCGGGGCCGGTAGCGCCGGAAATGGTAACGTTGCTGCGCTCAAGAACAGGGGTAGCGGATGGAGTCATGGGATGATTAAACCAAGGGGCGGGAAAATTGGGTGGGCTAACATACTACAAATTTCGACTCATTGGATTGATGAGAAGGGTAATGGCACTGCAAACAGCCGGAGCGCTAATGGATTCTGTTTTCATTGCAACCACTAGCCCGGCAACTGGTCTAAAAACTTGGCGGGCTTCCTATCAGAACCTTCCTGAAAGTGGTGGGGGCGGTGCTGAAAAGCACGGCTGTGAAATGCTGGACAACCCGTTGGCAGCGCTCCGCACCCCTCGGTAAGTGCCTGAAAGCCTGCAAGCAGCTCGGCCGCCCGCGCTACGGTGGGTACCCGCAGGCCCCGCAAGCTACTCAGCTCCGGCGGCAGGGGTGGCCAGGAGAAACCGGCCGGGGCGTAAGTTTCGGGAGGGTTGGAAAGGAAGCCGCCCGCTGCTGGAGCGGGGAACGGGCGGCTTTTTTGATTGAAGATGGCGCTTACAATGCTACTTATTGTCGGTTGTTGTGCTGACAATAAGTAGCGTGTTTTGGGGGTGCGGGAACAAACACTAAAAGCATTCGGGCAACAGGTACGCCACTGGCGTACTGAGCAGCATCTTTCGCAGGAAGAATTAGCTAGCCGGTGTGGTTTCCACCGAACTTACATTGGCCAAATAGAGCGTGGTGAGCGGAATCCATCACTGCTGAATATTTTGACTTTGTGCCGAACCCTTGAGGTTTCGTTGCCAGATTTTTTCACCCGTTACGAAACAGTTCTTGCGACGGCCCTTTAACACTGCTGGCGATGGTGCCAACACCAACCGCAACGGCCTGGAAATTGAACGTAGCACGGAGTTGCGCGACGCTTTCCTGGAGCACCCGCGCTATGTGTCGCACGGCGATGCGGTAGTAGACCGAGCGACGACGCTACAGGTGGGCGTGTTGTTCGAGAAGAACAAGCTGTATAAAAACCTGCTAGCGACGCGGGGCGTTGATTACACGCAGTTGGTGAGCAAACGACTATTGCCCGATGGGGCCGTGTTGGTGGGCGGCACGCTGTACATCATCGAGAAGAAATTCCAAGCGGGCTCGGGTTCCGTGGATGAAAAGCTTCAGACTTGCCATTTCAAAAAGCGGCAGTATGAGAAGCTAGTGGCCCCGCTGGGCCTGCGGGTAGAATTTTATTATTTGCTGAACGACTGGTTCCGCGACCCCTCTTACCGCGATGTACTGGAGTACATTGAAGAAGTAGGCTGCCGCTATTTCTTCAAAGAAATTCCGCTGGAAGCGCTGGGACTGTAAATGGCTGCTGACTAGGAAGCTTTAGGCCAATTGTGCTTCCGGTGCAAGGGTGTAATTGCTAATCAACAACTCACTGATTTTGCCTCGGCCATCGGCTTTCGAGTTGATGTGTCGTTTGGCCTGGATGCGTCGGATAGTGAAGTCGGCGTACAAATCATCGAAATAACAATCGGCAGAATCGGTGTTTTGCGGGTCCGAGTTGCTTAGCAGCCATTGGCTGCCTCGGGCATCCAACTCGTGGCAGAAGGCGGCCAGGCGCTCTTGCGAGGCGGCATCGAAGGTTTCGGTGGCGTAAGCGTTGAAGGCAGCAGATTTGCTCAGGGGCTTGTAGGGCGGGTCGAGATAGAAAAAGCAGTTGGTCGGGGTTTGGTCCAACAACTGGGCAAAATCGCCTTGTAAGACGGTGACACGCGCCAGCAGCCGGCTATCAGCCAGAATGGTTTGTGGATGGCAAATGACTGGTCGGTCGTAGCGGCCGAACGGGACGTTGAATCCGCCCTTGCTATTGACCCGGTACAAGCCATTGAAGCACGTTCGGTTCAGAAACATGAGCACGGCGGTGTTGCGCACTGC
>JANYFQ010000113.1 GCA_025362615.1 Hymenobacter sp.
ATGCTGAGCGGGTCGGTTTCGTGGTCGGCCGCGTCGTAGGGTTCGAGGAGTTGGGCCAGGCGGCGGAGCAGCATATCGGCCTCTTCGGGGTTGGCCGTCGAGCGGCTTTCGGGAATGGTAATCTCCTGGAAGCCAAACCCGGCCGTGTCCAGAAATTCCACCGGCAGGTCGGGGGCGAAGTGCAAGTCGTAGGCATCCAGCCCGGCGTGGACTACCGACGAGTGCGCCTCTAAACGCCCGTCGTAGAACTGTTCCGACGAGAACTGCATGATTTGCTCGTGCATCCGGTACTGCACCGTCAGCATCCGCGCCGTGTTGGGCTGCCGCCGGAAACACTTCTCGAACAGTGTTTCGCGCAAGCCCTCGCGGGCGGCTTTTTCGCTCTTTACGGTGGGCGGTAGTTGCTGGTGGTCGCCGGCCAGCACCACGCGGTTGGCCTTCGAAATCGGTATCCAGCAGCCCGGCTCCAGCGCCTGTGCGGCCTCGTCAATAAATACCGTTTCGTAGGTCAGGTGCCGGATGTTGCGGTTGCCCACGCCCACGAGCGTGGCCGTGATGACCTGCACCGATTCGAGTAAGTCGGCGGTGATGTAGCGTTCCAGGTCGTCGGCCTGCTGGTGCAGCAGGCGGGCTTCGTCCTTGAGTTGGCGGCGCTGCTGCGCTTCCTCGTAGCCGAAACTGCGGACGTACTTGCCCGCCATTTCGCGGTATTGTTCGGCGGTCTGGCGCATGGCCCGCATCTCGCCGTAGCTCTTGTGCGCCATTATTTGGGCGTCGAGCGTGTGGTCGAGCAGCAGGTCCGACACCCGCGAGGGGTTGCCCATGCGGATGACGTTCACGCCGCGCTCGGCCAGCTTTTCGGTCAGCAAGTCCACGGCCGTGTTGCTCGGGGCGCACACCAGCACCCGCCGCTCGCGCCGGATGGTTTCGAGGATGGCTTGCACCAGCGTGGTGGTTTTGCCCGTGCCGGGCGGCCCGTGGATGATGGCTACGTCCTTGGCCGCCAGCACGTGGCGCACGGCCGTCAGCTGCGAGTCATTGAGCGGGCTTGGGTAAAACAGGTCGTCGGGCCGTTCGGCCCGAAACCGGGCCCCGCGGGTGCCCAGCAGGATGTCGCGGAGTTCGGCCAGGCGGTCGTTGTAGGCACCCAGCACCTTGCCCAGCGCGTGGTCCATCTCGCGGTAGCTCACCTCGTCAAAGGTCAAATCAATGCCCAGCTTGTGGCTTTCGGTGGCCCAGTCGGGCAGGTCTTCCTTGGTGGTGGCGAGCGTCAGCTTGTTGCGCCGGACGCTGGTTATCACGCCACTAAGCGTGGGCCGGTCGGTGCCGTCGCGCCCCGGCACGTTCCCAAAAAGCGCCGCGTTCTTGCCCACCTGAAACAAGTGCAGCGCCGGCTGCCCGGCGGGCCGCTCCAGTTCCAGCACCAACTTGCCGCCGAAGCCGGCCTCTTCGCTCACGATGGCAATCGGATACCACGTCAGGCCGCGTTTCTGGCGTTCGGGTATGCTGGCCTTGGCATTCTTGAGCTTGTATTGGGCCAGGTCTTCGGCCTGTTCGAGCTTGAGCAGCGCCTGAATTTTACGCAGCTCGGCTTCGGGTGCGTAGGGGGCAGTGGGGGTATCGGTCAAAAGAATAGAAGTTTAGTCGAGCTTACCACTCTCGTAGTGGTAATGTTCTTGGCTTGCGGTGGTAAACGCTTGAATAAATTCGGATGTGCTATGCTGTGGTTTTGTGGCAACGAAGTAACCACTCTGTAGCGCCCAATCGTAAACACCCATGTCCAGCGGGTATTTCGTCAGGATGCCGGTAAGGGAATGTTTTGCGATGAATTGTTCGGCCGACTGGCGTGAACTGAACACGCCGCTGGAAAAACGGCCTTTCATACCATGAAAAACCCAGACTTCTGATTGAGGATTCATAATGAAAAATCAGGCCGCCGACAGCAATACCTCGGCCGACAGCCCCAGGTTTTGGTGCAGCGCCTTCATCATCTTGGCTGTGAGCTTGCGCTTGCGGTTCAGCACCTCGCTCACCCGGCTTTCGCCGCCCAGCCACACGGCCAAATCGCGCTGCAACAGGCCTTTTTCCTGCATCTTGTACTTGATGTACTCGATGGGGTCGGGTTCGGAAATGGGGTGATGCTGTGCCTCGTAAACCTCGATAAGCGTCACCAGAATTTCCAGTTCGTCGGCATCAAGGGTGCCGGGCTTGGCCTGAAAAATGACCAGCGCCCGCGCCAGGGCACTTTGGTAATCGGCCTCGGTGCGGATGGGTTTGATGGTGTACATGGCGTATTGGTATTAATAAAGCCAGTTGTTGGTTGCCCTTGCCAGCAAAAGTAATGAATGCTTCCCAGTTTGGGAAGCTTAGGCGCTGATGCCCACCCACTGTGTGTGTCCGGAAAAAAGGTGTACCTTTGTGTAACTAAAAAACAGGTGCAACGAACCAATAATGTAAAATTTGTTATGAGTCAAATAGATAAACTAATTGCAAAACTACTATCCAAGCCAAAGGACTTTACTTGGTCAGAGCTAGAAAAAGTATTAGCTGCCAAAGGATTCGAGTTATTAAAGACAGGAAAAACGGGCGGCAGCCGCCGAAAATTTTACAACGCAGCAACCAATATAGTTCTTGACTTGCACAAACCGCACCCCGGCAACATTCTCAAATCTTACCAACTGGCCGAAATTATAACGGCGTTAGAATTAGGCTGACGGTTTTCGCGGCGCTACTCCAAATAACTCCAACCCTTTGTTTTATGGACAACATACTGGCCCACAAAGGCTATTACGGCATCGTCAAGTACAGCCCCGACGACGAGGTATTTCACGGAAAAATAGAGGCTATTTCCGACCTCGTTACCTTCGAGGGTGAAACCGCCAAGGGAATAAAAACAGCTTTTGCCGAAGCCGTGGAAAGCTATTTGGAAACCTGCGAGCAGGTGGGCAAAACGCCCGATAAGCCGTACACCGGCACCTTCAACGTGCGCGTGAAAGCCGACTTGCACCGCCAGGCGGCCGTGCTGTCGAAGCTGCGAAACATCAGCCTCAACCAGCTTGTGGGCGAGGCGCTGGCCACTTACGTGAGCCGGGCCTGACTCACCCAAACACCTTCACTTTCTCCCCCTTGCGCTTCGTCCGCAAGTGCTGCCGGATAATTTGCTGCGTGTCCTTGTTGTCGGCGTAGAACTTCACCGCGTCGCGGAAATCAGCGAGGCGGCGGGCGGTGAAACTCTCGTCCACGTAGCCAAAGCCGTGGTAACGACCGTTTTCAACCAATACTATGCTCTTCTCGTCGTCGGTGCGGCCGGGGCCTACCACGACGAAGGTTTGGTGTTCGTAGCTGATGCTGTCCACGGCCTCGTCCACGCGGGCGTTGTAGGTTTCGGGCGGCTCCTGGCCCACGCACGCGCCGAGGCATTTGTGGACCTGGTAATCGAAGCAGGGGCCGCTGGTTTTGTAAAGCCCGCACATTTTCTGACACAAATTATATTTGGAAACTTTGTGGTACAGAAAGCCCTGCGCCTTGTATTGGTTGCCGAGCGCGATGATGGGAATTTCAGCATTTCGTGCGTCGGCCCGGCCGAATAATAATTGCTTGTAGCCGTTTTCGTCGGTGCGTAAATAAATACCGGCCGGAAATACCGAACGCCGTTGGGCGCGGTTGTAAGCCGGTTTCAAGTGCTTGATTAGGTGCGATTCATACAACAACGCTACCAATTCCGAACCCGTCAATTCATAGGTGATGTCGGCGATGGAATTTTTAAATTCCAGGCTTTTGCGCGACTTGAAATCAACCGCGAAATGCTGCTGAATGCGCTTGTAAATGTTAATGCTTTTGCCGACGTAAATAACTTCGCAGAT
>JANYFQ010000117.1 GCA_025362615.1 Hymenobacter sp.
GCGGCACACGGCGGCGGCCGTGCCCCGCACTGCCGCGCCTGTGCCGCCGTTGCCCGCTTTTTACAACCACTTTCCGGCCGGCTACCACTTCCTGGTGGCCGAGGCACTGTTTCTGACGGCGCAATTTGCCGCGTTGCGCGAGTGGGTACAGTTCACGCAAGCCACGTTCCCGGAACTGGCACAGATGGAGCAAAACCTGTACAACGAGTTGCTGCGCGGATTTTTAGCTGTGGCCGAACATCGCAGCCTCGGCCCCGGCGGCGGGGTTCCGGCGGTCCGGCTGGTGTTTCCGCCCGAAACGCACAGTTGGCTGCTCGATTATTACCAGACGCACATCGGACTGATAAACCTGCATTTGGGTTTGGGCGATGCAGCCGCGCAACGGGCCGAAATCGAACGGTTTGGACTGGCCCACGGGATGCCTTTTTTTGGGCGTTTGGCCGGGCAAGCGCAGGCGGGGCGGTAGCGGGCCGAAGGGACAGTTGTTGGACGAAACAGAGTTCGGCGTAGCCACTGTTCCCCTTATTTTCCAAACCCGCCCCACGCTTGCAGCCCGCCCGTGTGGATGGCCACCACGGTGCTGCCCGCCGCAAAGTGTCCTTTCTCCATTAAATCCAGCACCCCAAACAGCAGCTTGCCGGTGTAAATCGGGTCGAGCAACACGCCGTGCTGCGCCTCAAAACCGGCGATGAAACTCCGCAGCGGCGGGGGCAGCTTGGCGTAGCCGCCGCAGTGGTAATCGAGGTGCAGGGTATAGTTGTCGAACACGCGGCCCGTGGCGGCCTGGGTGAGCGCGTCCACATCGGCCCGCAAGAAAGCAGCGTTTTTGAGGGCGGGCACGGCGGCTACGTGGGCCTCGCCAGCCAGGCCGCAGAGCAGGCCGGCCAGGGTGCCGCCGGTGCCCGCCGCTACGGCTAAGGTGTCGAAAGCCGTGTGCTGGCGGATTTCGGCTATTATTTCGGCCACGCCGGGCAGGGCCAAGGCGTTGGTGCCGCCTTCGGGCAGCAGGTAGGCGGGGCCGTGTTGGGCCAGGAGTTCGGCCTGGAAATCGGGGTCGGCGCGGCGGCGGTAGGCGGTGCGGTCGAGGTAGTGCAGGGCCATGCCGTCGGCGGCGCAGCGGGCCAGGGTGGGGTTGAGCGGGGCGGTGGGCTCGCCGCGCACCAGGCCCACGGTTTCAAACCCAAACAAGCGGCCGACGGTGGCCACGGCCGCCAGGTGGTTGGAGTAGGCTCCGCCGAAGGTGAGCAGGCGGCCGTGGCCCAGGCGCTTGGCTTCGAGCAGGTTGTACTTGAGCTTGCGGGCCTTGTTGCCGGGCAGGTCGGGGTGGAGGAGGTCGTCGCGCCAGAGGAGCAGGCGAATGCCGTTGAGGACGGTGATTTCGTGGAGGAGCGGGGGCGTTTTCAATGAGTGAACGAGTGAATGAGCGAGTGAGTGAATTGATAGTTGGCGGGGCGTCTCCTGGCATCACCAGACCATTAATTCACTCACTCGCTCATTCACTCATTCACTCATTCACTCATTGAAAACGCCCCCGCTCGTGCCTCTTCGACGCTCGCATTCCCTCCCTGCGGGGAGAGGAGTTTAACTGCCTCTCAATTCTTACCTCCTCTTCACCCCGTACCCCGCCGCCGCTACCAGCACCAGCAGCACCAACACGCTCGCTATCAACGACACGGTGTTGCCCGTGGCGTATTCGGTAGGCTCGAAGGCGAAGCGAATTTCGTGCGCCCCAGCCGGCACCTGCATGGCCCGCAGCACGAAATTGACGCGGAAGTGCGGCACGATTTTGCCGTCGAGGTAGGCGTTCCAGCCGTTGGCGTAGTAGATTTCGGAGAAGACCACCGTGCCGGGCTGGGCGGCGGCGTAGCGGTACGTGAGCACGTCGGGGGCGTAGGCGGTGAGGGCGATGGTGGCAGTACTATCGGGGTAAGTAGTGGGCTTGATTTGGGGGAATTTGCCGGCATCGACCACGGCCACGCGGCGGGTGTCGAGGGCAGTGAGGGCGTTTATTTCGGCATCGGGGCCGGGCACAGCGCGAAGCTCGCGCACGAACCAGGCGTTGCCCAGCGCCTGCGGGTTGCGGATGACCTGCTCGGGCTGCTTGGCCTGGGCGGGCACGACGAGGTAGCGGGCGTTGAGCATATTGAGCACCGGTGTGCGGCGGAAATCGCCCTGGGTGCTGAACACGGCCTGGAGGTTGGGCGAAATCTGCCGCTCAATCAAGTCCTGGTAGCGGCGCAGCTTGGCCCCGTGGTAGCCGCCGATGCTTTTGTGGAAATACGAGGTATTGGCCTCGTTGAACGGGTTCTGGACGTTGAAAACGCGGTAGCTGAGGTCTTTGTCCTGCAAAATCTGGGTGTCGGCGGCCGTTTCAACGAAGCTGGCGGCAATGGTTTCGGCCTGGAAGTTTTTCTCGTTGAGGTAGCGTTTGTCCACGCCCCACAAGTCCACCAAAATCAGCAGCATGAGGAGGCCCGCCGCCGCCGGGCGGCCCAGCTTGCCCTGCACATGGAAGTAGAGCGCGGCCAGGGCCGCGCCCACAAACAGCAGCCCGCGCCAGATGTCGTTGCGGAGCAAATCGGCACGGTCGGCCCGCAGGGCGGCCAGCAGTTGCGGCGTGAAACCCTGCTGCATCAGGCCCGCATCGTTGGCCGAGGCAAAGCTGAAGCTGAAGCTCGCCACCCAGATGAGGGCCAGCGTGCCGGCGGTTACGGCCCCGGCGTAGAGCAGGTTTTTGGTTACTTCTTGTTTCTTGTTGCTTGTTGCTTGTTCCTGGTTTCCGGCTAAGGGTAGCAGAACGGCCGGCCGTTGCCACTGGCCCAGCACGCGGCCCAGGGCCAGGGCGGCGAGCACGGGCACGGCGAGCTGGGCGATGACGAGGGCCATGCTCACGGCCCGGAAGCTGCGGTAGCCGGGCAGGTAGTCGAACACGAGGTTGTTGAAGGTATCGAAGTTTTTGCCCCAGGCCAGCACAAACGAGAGCAACGTGCCCAGCAGCAGCCAGTAACGGGTGCGCTTATCGACCACAAACAGCCCCAGCACGAACAAAAAGCACACCACCACGCCCAAGTACACCGGGCCGGCCACGTAGGCTTGGTCGCCCCAATAGGTAGGCAGGGCAGCCAGGGCTTCGCTGCCCGCGCCCAGGCTGTTCAACTCGCGGGCCATGTTGGAATCGGACCCCAGCGGCATGGCGCTGCTGCCACCGTAGAAGTTGGGGACGAGCAGCGTCAGGGTTTCGGCCACGCCGTAGCTGTAGGCGAAGGCGTAGTCGCGGTCTTGCTGGGCGGCGCTGGGGGGGGCGGCCTCGCCGGGCGCGGCGGGCAGCGCGGCGAGTTCCGAGGGCGTACGGTTGCTTAACTTGCTGTACGCGTAGGTGGTGTAGAGGCGGCCGAAGCTCACGCCCACGGCCAGCACAGCGCCCAGGCCCAGCAGCGCCACCCGGCCCGCAAAGGCCGGCAGGCGGCCTGCCCGCACGGCCGCCACGAGTTCAATAACCCCAAAAATGACCACCAGCAGCCCCAGGTAGTAGGTGATTTGGGGGTGGTTGGCCCGCACGTTCAGCGTGAGGCCCAAGGTGAAAAGCGCGGCCCCCAGCCACTTGTCGCGCCGAAACGTGGCCCACAGCCCGGCCAGCACCAGCGGCGCGTAGGCCAGGGCGAAGCTCTTGGTGTTGTGCCCGGCCGCCAGAATGGCCAAGTTGTAGCTGCTGAAGCCGATGGCCACCGCGCCCGCCACGGCCCCGAGCCGCTCGCGGCCCAGGGCCAGCATCAGCACGTAGCCGCAGAGCAGGGCCACAAACAGGTTGCTCACCACGCCGGGCAGGCCCAGGGTCAGGGCCTTTTGCAGGTACACCGACCAGTCGCCGGGGAAGTGGACGGAGATGAGGTAGGTCGGCATTCCGCTGAACATTGCGTTGGTCCACAGCGGCTCGTGGCCGTGGGTGGCGGCCCACTGCTGCGTTTCCTGCGCCCCGCCCTTAAACTGCGTAATGTCGTGCTGGCTCAGGGTTTTGCCATCAAATACGATGGGCGCGAAATACACGCAGGCCAGCAGCGCCAGGAAAGAAATGGCCAGTACGTGCGGCAGCACCCGCTGCCAGAGCGGCACGGCAGCAGAAGAAGCGGTTGGGTTCATGCAAGGGCAGTTTTTTGCCCCGAAGGTACGGCCGGGAGACACTGTTATGTCCTCGGTTTTGGGTTTTAGGGGTTCGGTTTTAGGGGTTCGGGGTTCGGTTTTTGATTTTCAAGACCCAACACCTAAAACCGAACACCTAAAACCAAGAATATCGGACACCTGGCAGCGCAGCTCGGTGGTACAGTCGTTCAGCGCCAGCGCACTTTGGCCCCGGCTTGCCCGGTGTGCAGCCGCGCCGGCACGTTGTCGAGAATAATTTGCCGCAGCGCCGTGAGCAACGGCAGGCGCACGAAGCCCTGGGCCACCACCAGGCTCACTTCGCGCACCGGCTCGGGGGCCGCAAAACGCTTGACCAGCGGGCTGCGGCCGGCCTCGTCGAGCACGGCCAGTTCGGGCACCAGGGTATAGCCCTGCTGTCGGCGCACCAGCTCTTTGAGGGTTTCGATGGAGCCGCTTTCGTAGGTGAAATGCGTGGCCGGGTCGGTGGTCAATTCGCAGAGGTTGAGGACTTGCTGCCGAAAGCAGTGGCCCTGCTGCATCAGCCAGAGGCCGGGCTGGCGCAGGTCGGCGGGGCAGACGGTGGCGCGGCCGGCCAGCGGGTGCGAGGCGGCCACGAAGGCCAAAAAAGGCTCTTCGAACACCGGCAACTCGCGCAGCAGGCGGTCGTCGAGCGGCGTTACGAGCAGGCCCACGTCGAGGCGGTGGTCTTTGAGCTGCTGCATGATTTCCTCCGAGCGCAGCTCCTCAATGCGTACGCGCAGCAGCGGGTACGCCGCCGTGAAGGGCACCAGAAAGCGCGGCACCAGGTACGGGGCCAGCGTCGGGATGATGCCCAGGCGCAGCTCGCCCACCATCTCGCCCTTCTCGACCTGCACCAGCTCGCGCAGTTCCTGGGCTTCGCGCAGCACCCGGCGGGCCTGCGCTATTACTTTGATGCCCAACGCCGTGGGCTCGGCTCCTTTCTTGGTGCGGTCGAAGAGCAACGCGCCCAGCTCTTCTTCCAGCTTCTGAATCTGGACGCTGAGGGCGGGCTGAGTGACGTGGCACTTCTCGGCCGCCAGGCCAAACTGCCGGTGCGTATCCAGGGCCACCAGGTACGTGAGCTGTTGCAGGTTCATCCAGACGAAGGTAAAGACTCGTGACCGGCAGCGCCGTTAATTTTTGGGGTTTTGGGGGTTCAGTGACCGGTATTCGGGGCTGGTGGCTGACAATTTATGTCACGCAGTGGCGCGGGCCTCC